>NZ_JAEHBN010000114.1:0-234 GCF_016483605.1 Bacillus cereus group sp. N11 | reverse complement strand
CACATCCTTTTCCACTTAATACACACTTTGGGACCTTAGCTGGCGATCTGGGCTGTTTCGCTCTTGACTACGGATCTTATCACTCGCAGTCTGACTCCTAAGGATAAGTCATTGGCATTCGGAGTTTGACTGAATTCGGTAATCCGATGAGGACCCCTAGTTCAATCAGTGCTCTACCTCCAAGACTCTTACACTTAAGGCCTGTCTCTTATACACATCTGACGCTGCCGACGA
>NZ_JAEHBN010000113.1:0-235 GCF_016483605.1 Bacillus cereus group sp. N11 | reverse complement strand
ACTCACTACTCGCTACTCAAATTGTTTCTCGCTTACAAGAAGTGTTCCAAATCAAAATCCCATTACGTGAGCTTTTCAAGCACGATACAGTGGAGGCATTGGCGAAGCGAGTAGATCAGTTACGAAAAGAAGATAAAAAACGAGAGGCTGCCCCCCGTGTACCTATGAAACGAGAAGAGGCTATTCCGCTTTCCTATGCGCAGAAACGTCTATGGGTTATTGAGCGAGGAATGTC
>NZ_JAEHBN010000112.1:0-235 GCF_016483605.1 Bacillus cereus group sp. N11 | reverse complement strand
TTTCTTCAATCTTTTTTATCCTCTCTGCTCACTCACCAAATCTCGTATTTGTTTATTTAACTGTGTAAGAATCTACGGGAGGTACTTCTGCTCCCTCAGCATTTAATTTCTCTAAATGAGGCATCACTTCTTCATACGTACAATGTGATCCTGTAAAACCAAGTCCACTTCTTTTCCCTTTTAGATTCAGTCGCCATTCTCCTTGGTTGCTAGTACGTGGTGTGGGTATAACGGA
>NZ_JAEHBN010000111.1:0-235 GCF_016483605.1 Bacillus cereus group sp. N11 | reverse complement strand
TAATCTCTTTAGAGATAGGTTCTTTTGGTAAACGGCGAAAAATATTTTCAATGACACCGATACTATCATCGACGAGACGTCCAACTGCAACTGCTACGCCACCGAGAGTTAAAATGTTAAGTGTGATGTTAGATTGGTGTAGTAAAAAGCGTGTTAATAAAATAGATAATGGAATTCTGACAACAGCGATGAGTGTCGTTCGGAAGTTACGCAATAAGATTAAGATAATTAGAGT
>NZ_JAEHBN010000110.1:0-235 GCF_016483605.1 Bacillus cereus group sp. N11 | reverse complement strand
AGTTAGTTTGTCTAGCATCTAAAAATAAAAATTGACGTTTCACGTTGTTTGTTTCGTTCAGTTTTCAAAGAACTAATGGTGGAGCCTAGCGGGATCGAACCGCTGACCTCCTGCGTGCAAGGCAGGCGCTCTCCCAGCTGAGCTAAGGCCCCAAAAACAATATCGGGAAGACAGGATTTGAACCTGCGACCCCCTGGTCCCAAACCAGGTGCTCTACCAAGCTGAGCCACTTCCC
>NZ_JAEHBN010000109.1:0-236 GCF_016483605.1 Bacillus cereus group sp. N11 | reverse complement strand
GAGGTCGTTCTGCTCCTCCGACTTCGCTAGCTGGAGCTCCGCCTGGAGCTCCAGCACGACGTGGAGGTCCTCCAGAATGTCCTGTAGGTCCAGTTTTGCCGGTAGGTCCAGTAGGCCCTGGAGGTCCACCAGAAGGTCCGGTTACTCCAGTTATTCCAGTAGGTCCAGTAGGCCCCGGAGGTCCAACTGTACCAGGCAATCCGGTAGGTCCGGTGGGGCGTGGAGGGGGGGGCGGT
>NZ_JAEHBN010000108.1:0-236 GCF_016483605.1 Bacillus cereus group sp. N11 | reverse complement strand
CCCCCCCCCTTTTTTCTGTTTTTATTTGGTGACCTTGTAGACCTTGACGCGCATTTTCTTCTGTAGCTTCTGTTGCTTCTGTGTTACCTTGAACACCTTGAGGTCCGGTAGCGCCAGTGGCACCAGTAGCACCAGTAGCACCCGTATTACCTTGAATACCTTGAGGTCCAGTAGCACCCGAAGCTCCCGAATGAACAAGAGAACCACGAGGTCCAGGAGCTAGAGGGGGGCGGGGG
>NZ_JAEHBN010000107.1:0-236 GCF_016483605.1 Bacillus cereus group sp. N11 | reverse complement strand
CACATTTTAACCTACACGATAACACTAGAAAAAACCGGAAATAATCCAGCTACGAATCTCAAATTTTCAGATACTATTCCAGACGGTACCACATTCGTAGAAAATAGTTTTACAATTAACGGAACAGCTATACTTGGTGCCAATCCAAATGTAGGTGTTACTTTGGCTACCCTAGCAGAAAACGCTACTCACCTTATTGCGTAACAAATTCTTATTAACGATCCATTCTCGCAAGA
>NZ_JAEHBN010000106.1:0-237 GCF_016483605.1 Bacillus cereus group sp. N11 | reverse complement strand
GCTCCACTAGCGTTTCGTGTTCTACCTTGCCTACCTTCGCTACTGGTGCTAGATGTAAGACAGGTCACACGGGCGCTACTGGAGCTACTGGACCTCAAGGTGTTCAAGGTAACACAGGTGCTACTGGACCTACTGGTGTAGCAGGTACAGCACCTACTCCAGCTGCTGGAGGACAAACAGGACCAACTGGAGCACCAGGAGAATAGGGGTTATAAACAGGAGCGGCTGCCGGAGGCG
>NZ_JAEHBN010000105.1:0-237 GCF_016483605.1 Bacillus cereus group sp. N11 | reverse complement strand
ATCAAAGACTGTCTTTTTCTCATATCCAAGGGATTTTCGACCGTTTTTCTGTAAGAGTTCAAACAGACGAAGGAAAATTTTTGATACTTATTGGGTGTCTTTTTGTTTAGCTTCATATAATAAGTACAGATGATCTTGAATCATATAAATTGATTTATATTAACTTAATTCTTTTTTTTTTTTCTGTAGTAACAGATGTCTCATTTTGAACATATTGGAAGAACAAATAAAAATAGA
>NZ_JAEHBN010000011.1:0-208745 GCF_016483605.1 Bacillus cereus group sp. N11 | reverse complement strand
GGATCAAACTCTCCAATAAAGTTAGTTTGTCTAGCATCTAAAAATAAAAATTGACGTTTCACGTTGTTTGTTTCGTTCAGTTTTCAAAGAACTTGTCCGCCGCTTCATAAGCGACTTCATCATATTAACATCTTCATTTTTCGATGTCAACAATGTTTCTTAATTTCTTTTTGTCGTTTTCTGCGTTTCCGCATCAGCGACGTTTATTAATATACCATCGTGATTTCGAAATAACAAGTACTTTTTATAAAAAAAACAAAAAAATCACCTATCCTACTTTCTTCTATGTAAGGACTCCTTATCCTCTCTACTGAAAACAGGTATTTTGATTGTATACCAATACACTCCGAGCAACCAAACTGTAGGTCACAATAACTTCTCAGATTTTCATTCTCTTCTATATTAAAGTTCATAATCATTTACTCCCTATAGAATAACGATATAAATTAGCCGTAAGAAACGAATCAATCCACATTAAAAAGCAATTCGAACGAACAATTTCCTCCCCCATCAAAAATTGCACTTTATACAAATAATACAATCTCACCAAAAACATTAACTTAAGATTGTTGTTAGAATTTTTTTACATTTAATTAATGAAAAATATCCATTTTTTGTTATATAGTAAGAGAGTGCCCACAAAACTATAAATACTAATGGAGGAATTATCTTATGGATAGGTTAACAAAATTTTCATTAAAAAACCGAGCTGCTATTATTATCATGGTTTTTCTCATTTCCATACTCGGTGTTTATTCCGGCTCTAAATTACCTATGGAATTTTTACCAAGCATCGATAACCCTGCAATAACTGTCACAACATTATCTCAAGGGCTCGATGCTGAAACGATGACTAAAGACGTAACTGATCCCCTTGAAAAACAGTTTCGTAATTTAGAACATATTGATGGCATCATTTCCTCCACACACGAAGGATTATCACGCATCGACATTGCATATACATCCAAGGCAAATATGAAAGATGCAGCACGCGAAGTCGAAAAAGCAATTAATACGATTAAATTACCTAAAGATGTAACTAAACCTGTAGTTAGCCAATTAAATACTTCTATGATTCCACTCGCTCAAATTACCATTCAGAAGCAAAATGGATTTTCAAAAGCTGACGAAAAACAAATCGAGAAAGAAATCGTACCACAACTCGAAAGCATTGATGGTGTTGCCAATGTCATGTTTTTCGGAAAATCAACTTCCGAATTATCCATCGTTCTTGATCCTAACAAACTAAAAGATAAAAACGTAACATCAGAGCAAGTATTAAAAGTTGTACAGGGAAAAGAAACTTCCACTCCCACTGGAGCAATTACTGTTAATAAAGAAGAATACAATCTTCGTGTCATCGGGGAAGTAAAAAATATAAATGAGATTAAAAACATCACCGTAGCACCTCAAGTGAAATTGCAAGATATTGCTCAAATTGAACTGAAACAAAACTACGATACAATATCACACATAAACGGAGAAGAAGGAACAGGATTAATCATCATGAAAGAGCCGAGTAAAAACGCGGTTGCAATTGGAAAAGAGATTGATAAAAAAATTAAAGACATAAGTAAGCAATATAAAGATCAGTTTTCTATTAAACTTTTAGCCTCAACTCATGAACAAGTTGAAAATGCTGTTACTAGTATGGGAAAAGAAGTAATCCTTGGCGCAATCGCCGCTACTCTAATTATCTTAATCTTTTTGCGTAACTTCCGAACGACACTCATCGCTGTTGTCAGTATTCCATTATCTATTTTATTAACACTCTTTTTACTACACCAATCTAACATCACACTTAACATTTTAACTCTCGGTGGCTTAGCAGTTGCAGTTGGACGTCTCGTCGATGATAGTATCGTTGTCATTGAAAATATTTTTCGCCGTTTACAAAAAGAACCTTTCTCTAAAGATATTATTATCGATGCAACGAAAGAGGTTGCCGTCGCAATCACTTCTTCTACTTTAACAACGGTCGCTGTTTTTTTACCTATCGGCCTCGTATCAGGAGTAATCGGAAAATTAATGTTACCTATGGTATTAGCAGTTGTATATTCTATCCTTTCTTCTTTAATCGTCGCATTAACAGTTGTTCCACTTATGGCTTTTTTACTACTCAAAAAAACAAAGCATCGCAAGCCGAGCTCTTCACCACGATATGTAGCTACATTAAAGTGGGCTCTTTCTCATAAATTTATTATTCTACTAACTTCATTTTTATTATTTGCGGGATCAATCGCTGCATATATATTACTACCAAAATCGAACATAAAGTCCGAAGATGATACAATGTTATCCGTTAATATGACGTTTCCAGCTGATTATAATTCTGAATCTCAAAAACAAAAAGCCTTTGACTTCGAAAAGAAACTACTCTCTAATCCTGATGTAACAGATGTTATTTTACGAATGGGATCTAGCGCAGAAGATGCACAATGGGGGCAAACGACTAAAAATAATCTTGCCAGTATATTTGTAGTCTTCAAAAAGGGGTCTAATATCGACCAATATATTAAAGACTTAAAGAAAGATCATAAATCTTTTGAACCTGCCGAACTTGATTATATAAAAACGAGTTATTCAAGCTCTGGTGGGGGTAACAATTTACAATTTAACGTAACTGCTACTAACGAAACGAATCTAAAAAAAGCCGCTAACATCGCCGAAACCAAACTAAAGAGTATGGATGCTCTCTCTAAAGTAAAAACGAATTTAGAAGACTCTAAGAAAGAATGGCAAATTCATATTGATCAAACAAAAGCCGAACAATTAGGTTTAACCCCAGAATTAGCAGCACAACAAGTAGCATTCCTTATGAAGAAATCGCCTATTGGTGAAATTTCAATTAACAATGAAAAAACTACTATTATGATAGAGCACAAAAAAGAAAATATTAATAAACAAACAGATATTTTAAACGCAAACATACTGTCACCTATTAACGGACCAATTCCTTTAAAGGACATTGCAACTATTTCAGAAAAACAACTTCAAACAGAAATTTTCCATAAAGACGGAAAAGAAACAATTCAAATTACTGCTGAAGCCTCAAGTGAAGATTTAAGTAAAGTAAGCGCAGAAGTAAACAATGCGATAACCAACTTAGATTTACCTAGTGGAGCAAAAGTAAATATCGCCGGCGCCACTGAATCTATGCAAGAGAACTTCACAGATTTATTCAAAATCATGGGGATTGCAATTGGGATTGTATATTTAATTATGGTTATCACCTTTGGGCAAGCGCGTGCTCCTTTTGCAATTTTATTCTCCTTACCATTAGCTGCTGTCGGTGGTATTTTAGGATTAATCATTTCAAGAACACCTGTCGATATAAATTCTTTAATTGGCGCATTAATGTTAATTGGGATTGTCGTCACAAATGCAATTGTATTAATAGAAAGAGTGCAACAAAATCGAGAAAATGGCATGGAAACAAGGGACGCCTTACTAGAAGCTGGGTCCACGAGACTTCGTCCAATTATTATGACAGCTGTAACAACAATCGTTGCTATGCTCCCTCTCCTATTCGGTCAATCTCAAGCAGGGAGTATGGTATCAAAAAGTTTGGCAGTTGTTGTAATCGGCGGTTTGGCAGTCTCAACTGTTCTTACATTAGTAGTCGTTCCTGTTATGTACGAATTACTGGATAAAATCGGTAGAAAAAGACGTTCACGCAGAAAAATCAGTACTTCTACAGAAACACCTGATATTTAAAGTAAAAAGGCGTTATCTTCACGAATGAAGATAACGCCTTTTCTTTACCTACCCATATAATCCATCCTTCTTTTGCGCATATCGCTCTATAGGTTGACCAAAGTCTACAATAAGATATTCGTTATTTGAAGGTCTTTTACTCCCCCCCTTTATATCCATTTCTTCTATATTAAAATACAAAAAGAACCCCCTACTTATAAATAGAGAGTTCTTCTTTATAACTTATGCCGCTTTTACCTTCTTCGTCGTTTTACTTTTTCTTTTCGTTCCTGTAAAACGCTTATGCAATACAGATGCTATCAGGCGTGAAATAACATTGAATAGTAATACCATAATAATTAATACAGCTGCAGATTTTGTCGCAATCAACTTCGCATCCGGGATAATCCCTTCAGAATTCAACTTCCAAATATGAACCGCTAACGTTTCAGCTGGTCTAAATGGATTTAAAGGATGCGCAGGACTTGAGAAGTCCGCTGCTGAATTTAAAATTGGAGATGTTAAACCCGCTGTGTAAATTAATGCCGCTGCTTCACCAAATATACGGCCAGCCGCTAAAATAACACCTGTAATAATTTGCGGTAATGACGACGGGATAATAATACGCGCGATCGTTTGCCACTTTGTCGCACCTAATCCAAGACTCGCCTCTTTTACATTATGAGGAACTTCTGAAATCGCATTTTCACAAACACGCGTTAAACCTGGTAAGTTTAAAATAGTTAAAGCTAAAGCACCACCCATTACCGTGTATCCCCAGCCTGTCATTGTAACGAACACTAACAAACCGAATAAACCAACAACAATAGAAGGTAAAGACGCCATTGTTTCAATACATAAACGAACAAAACTTAAAAATCGACCTTGTTTTGCATACTCCGCTAAATATATTCCAGCACCTAATCCAAGAGGAATAGATATAATAAGCGTTATAACAAGCATATAGAAGGAATTGAATAACTGCGGACCAATCCCACCACCAGCTCTTGTATTGCTTGGTTCTCCAAACAAGAAATTAGGATCCCAAAATCCCCATCCCTTTTGTAAAATTTCAAACACTAAGAACACTAGCAAAGCTACAACTAAAGCCGCAACCGCATAAAAGATACCTGTCCAAACTTTATTTACCGTTCTTGCATTCATTATTATCGCTCACCTCTTTGACCAATCGCTCGAATTACTAAAATAAACAGGAATGAAATAACAAGCAAAATCATCGCTAATGTCCATAGCGCATTGTTCCAAGCTGTTCCGTTCAATGTATTCGTCATATCCATTGTCAGAATACCCGTTAACGTTGCTGTTGGACTATATATTCCTTCTGGTAATTTAATCGTGTTCCCGATTACCATTTGAACCGCTAACGCTTCACCAAAAGCACGCGCTAATCCTAAAACTATACCTGTTAAAATCCCCTGTTTTGCAGCAGGAACAATCACTCGACTAATCGCTTGCCATTTCGTTGATCCTAGACCATAAGAAGCTTCTAAATAATCAAATGGAACAGAGCGTATTGCATCAGAAGCGATACTAGCAATAGTAGGTAATATCATAATACTTAGGACAATAATACCCGCAATTAAACTAAAGCCCACTCCTCCAAACGAATCACGTAATAGTGGCACTAAAATCGTAACCCCTAATAACCCGTATACAACTGAAGGAATACCAACTAATAGTTCTAAAACAGGCTTCAATACTTTATTTCCGAACTTCGGCGAAATTAAATTCATAAATATAGCAAGAGCTATAGCAATTGGCGCACTAATAATAACTGCACCTATCGAAACCAATGTTGAACCTATAATAAAAATTACAGCTCCGAAGGTTCCTTCTTCAGCATTCGGATTCCATTTTGTCGATGTTAATACCTCAGTAAATGAGATACCACTTTGCGTAAAAGATTGAATTCCTTTACCACAAATAAACGCAATAATAGCTAATGTAACTAAAACAATAAAAATACCACAAAACGTAACGAGTGATCTTCCTATATATTCACTCTTTACGTAATTTATTTGTTTTTTCCCCTTCATCACAGGACAGACCCCACTTCATAAATTGAAATGAACAGGACTGACCTTGCAGCCAGCCCCATAAATTTTATTACTTATTTAATTTAGACATCGGAATGTAACCCATATCTTCTACTTGCTTTTCGAAATCTTTACCTTTTACATAGTCAATGTAAGCTTTTGTTGCTTCTTTTGCCTCACCTTTTGTTACCATGTACTCGTAAGACCAGAATGGATATTTACCAGCAGCGATGTTCTCAACTTTTGGTTCAGATCCATCAATTTTAACCGTTTGTAGCGCACCTTTTTTCTCACCAACCATGTAAGACATTGCTAAGTAACTCACTGAACCTGGAGTAGAGTTAATCGCTTGCTCTACAGCACCATTAGAATCTTGTGTTGTACCAGTTCCATCATTAATTTTCGCGTCTTTCATCACTGTCTTTTCAAAAGTAGCACGTGTACCAGATGAAGCTGGACGGTTAATTACGTTGATTTTTTCGTCTTTCCCGCCAACCTCTTTCCAATTCGTTACTTTTCCAGTGAAGATATCTTGTACTTGTTGTACTGTTAAGTTATCAACTTTTACATCTTTATTTACGACAAGCGCGAATGCGATACCCGCAACTTTGTTATCTACTAATTCTTTTGCTTTATCAGCATCTTTTATTTTATCTCCAGATGGAACATCCGAATTACCAATTTGTACTGCACCAGATGCTACTTGGTTAATCCCTGTTCCACTACCGCCACCTTGAACTTGAATAGAAACTTTTGAATTTTTCTCCATGAATTTCTTTCCAGCTTCCTCTGCAAGAGGTTGAAGCGCTGTAGAACCTGCAGCTGCAATCGTACCTGACAATTCTTGTTTTGCATTATCGCTTCCTTTAGCATTATCTTTACTAGCTGTATCTTCTGCTTTCCCACATCCAACTAATGCTCCTGCTACCACTAAAGCTGCTAAAGAAAATTTAATACCCTTTTTCATAACCATGTCTTGTACCCCCATTTGGATTATCACTTTTCACATTCGTCTACTTTTTTCGAACACAAATTCATTGTAGGACAACAATATTATGTGAGTGTTAAGCAATTTTTAATTTTAAGTAAATGGCGATAATAATCCTAAAAAGCTAGGAATCCCAACATTTGTAGTTAAAGAACCCAACAAAATCCACACTAAACGAGCTGTAATGTAAATTTATTCTTAATAATGTAAACTCAATGTAAATGTTTTTCTTTCTTTTCACCTTTTAGTTAAAAATATATTTACAAATCCACTATATTTTTAACTTTTACAATCTCATTTTATTTACATTAAACAGAATTTCAGTATTTTTTTTTAGTACAACTAAATAAATTGGAACAATTCTAAAAATAATTGAATATTTTTAAAGTACTAATTGACAGCATCATTCAATGTAGTCTACTATATTAGTAGCAAAAAGTTTACCTAAGGAAACTTTTTAAACTTAAACTAACAATATAGAGATGAGGTAACTTTTATGGTATCGGCTAATACAAGACCACTTTCTGCATTTAAAACAGGAGAGTTTGTACAAATTGAGAAGATACAATTAGAAGGAACTATGAAACGACGTTTATTAGATCTAGGGTTTATCCCTGGGGCAACGATTAAAGTATTACAGCGCAGTCCACTTGGAGATCCGGTCGCTTATCAAGTAAGCAATACAACTATTGCACTGCGTAAAGAAGAAAGCTCCCTTATTTTCGGGGTATTAATAGGAGATGATTTCAGATGAGCAACCACCGTATTGCTTTAGCTGGCAACCCGAATACCGGGAAAAGTACATTATTTAATACTTTAACAGGCTTAAAACAACATACTGGAAACTGGACGGGAAAAACTGTTTTAAAGGCCGAAGGGGAATATGAACATAACGGAAATAAATATACATTAATAGATTTACCTGGAACTTACTCACTATATTCAAACTCTGCGGATGAAGAAGTGGCGAGAGATTATATTATCTTTGAAAAGCCAGAAGTCACTGTAGTTGTTATAGACGCAACTGCTATGGAGAGAAATTTAAATTTAGCACTCCAAGTGATGGAAATGACGAGCAGCGTAGTTATTTGTATTAACTTAATTGATGAAGCTGAGAAAAAAGGCATCGTTATTGATGAAAAGAAATTAGCAACATCACTCGGTGTACCGGTAGTGAAGATTTCAGCTCGAAACCGAATTGGTATCGGGCATTTACTAAATGTCATTGCTAAAGTAGCAAATAAAAAACTAATTCCAACACCAATTAAAATTACTTACAGCGAAAAAATCGAAAATATGATTCAGGAATTAGAACCACAAATTTATAAAGTGTTCGGTGATGCGTATCCAGCACGCTGGATTGCGTTACGTATATTAGATGGGGATAAAAATTTCTTAACTACACTTCAAAAACACCATAATGAACCACTTGTAAGGGAGGTCGTAATAAATGGAATCTCACTCAGCCAGTAAAGCTCTTCCATTGGACTATATTATTCAACATGCACAAACACTATCAAAAGAAGATATACGAGATGATATTGTCGGAGATATTTACCGAACATCTGCAAGCATATGTAAAGAATCTGTTCAATATACAAATACTGATAAATTGTATCGTTCTGAAAAACTAGATAAAATTTTCACATCTCCAATTTGGGGATTTCCAATTATGCTAGGTATTTTATCTATTATCTTTTATCTTACAATTGCAGGCGCTAACGTACCATCTGATATGATTGCTGAGTTCTTTGGATGGGTAGAAGGATATTTAACATCTTGGTTCCAAGCAATGCATTCACCTGAATGGTTACATGGTATTTTAATACTTGGTTTATTCCGTGGTATCGGTGCTGTTATTAGCGTTATGTTACCACCTATGGCAATCTTTTTCCCTATGTTCGCACTATTAGAAAACTACGGATACTTACCACGTGTTGCGTTTAATATGGATCGTTTATTTAAGCGATCTGGTGCTCATGGTAAACAATCTTTAACAATGGCAATGGGATTCGGTTGTAATGCAGCTGCTATTATGTCAACGCGTATTATCGAATCGCCACGTGAACGTATGCTTGCTATCTTAACAAACAACTTCGTTCCATGTAACGGTCGCTGGCCTACGTTAATTTTAATGGCTTCACTATTTATGGCTGCTGGTTATACAGGTAGTATGCAAACATTTGTTACCGCTGGCGTTGTAGTTGGAATGGTTGTAATTGGTGTTATTATGACGTTAACCGTTTCTTGGGTACTATCGAAAACAGCTTTAAAAGGTGTTCCAACTCACTACACACTTGAGTTACCACCGTACCGTAAGCCAAAAATTTGGAATACAATTGTACGTGCAACACTCGATAAATCCATCTATGTTTTAAAACGAGCTATAGTTGTAGCTGCTCCTGCCGCTGCATTAACTTGGTTACTCGCTAATATTTTCATCGGTGACACAAGCCTGCTTATGTATTTTGTAAACTTCCTAGATCCATTCGCTAAAATGTTAGGACTTGACGGCTTTATTCTAGCTGCATTCATTCTTGGACTACCAGCTAACGAAATTGTTATTCCGATTTTATTAATGTCTTACTTATCAACTGGATCTTTAACTGAAATAGATGATTTTAATCAGATTAAAAATCTATTCTTAGAAAACGGTTGGACTTGGTTAACAGCGTTAAACACAATGTTGTTCTCCCTTCTTCATTTCCCGTGCGGAACGACACTAGTTAACATATATAAAGAAACAAAAAGTGCAAAATGGACATTCTTATCATTTGCAATCCCTACCGTTATCGCCATTGTTGTTACATTCCTCTCTACACAATTGGTACATTGGTTAGGGCTAGTATAAAGTGAAATTTTACTCAGTAGGGGCTTGTATTAGCCCTCACTAATCGGGCGTGTACGGGCAGTTGACTTCCTATCTAATACCTTGCTTCCACCGATTTTTTTAGGTAAGAGTCTTACTGCCCATTAACGCGGGAGAAAAACAAAGCATACATAGAAGGTATCCCCCTTCACATATGCTTTGCGCGAAAGAAACCTGAAAATCATTCAGGTTTCTTTTTTTCTTTCCACGGTTGCGCTCCATACGTTGTGAGTTTTTTATGGATGAAGTATATGGTTCCCGGAAGAACCGCCATTAATATCGTGCAACTAATTCCTAATCCAGTAAACAACTTTCATCACCTTATTTCACTCTCTTCGGTAAAGCTGAACCTGAATGTTCAATTATCGGATGAACATGAACAGTAATTTCAGCATCACTAAAATAATTCTGACCTTGATCCCAATTCTTACTTATTTTTTTCCACTCTTTATAATTATGTCTCTTATACACTTCTCCTAATTCTAATACATCTACCTTATATTTTTTTTGAACAAGCTTAATCGATTTTTGAATGCGTTTCTCCATTTCCTCCGAAATATCCTTCTCTAAACGCTTTTCATTCAAAACCTTTTTATGATCACTAAAGTGCAACTCCGCCAATGTGCCTTCCAGCGATATGTGAATATCAAACTTTGGTTTTGTAGCATTCATTGTGGATACTTTAATTTTCCGACGCAGCTTATGAATTTCATATGTAATAAGTTGGTCCTTTTTACGAATGGTAAAAAAACCTCCAATTTTTTTACCTATTATATAATTCATTCCTAATGTTTCTTCCCCACCCAAAATACCTACACACTTATTATCCTTCCCGCGAAACAACGCTGCCCCGTTCATTTGTACCCCTTGTTTTGTTAGTTCGAGAATAGGTAATACAAAACTCCGATTGGAAATCATCTTTTCCTGTACTTCACCAATTCTTGCAGCCTCAATCATTTGGGCATTTTTCGGAGGGTGTTCAGCTAACATATCGATATACTGCGCTGGCAAATTTTCAGGCTTGGCACTCTGCTTTAAAATAGCTTCTGCATTTTTCTTAGAAACGAACAAACGAATATTCCTTCTCATTTCATGATCGCGAATATATACATCTAACGTATTTTGCAAAACATATGGATTCGCTAGTAAATCTTTAGAAAAAATAATCACTTGTATATGCGGAAAGAATAATGAACGACTAATTTTTTTGGCGATAATTCGGATTTGCTCAAAGACACTATCTGCTTTCGCACTAACATTAATATAATTTTCTCCATCTCCATCACCTTGTCCACCTTGTTGCGACAATTTACTGGGCAGTACCATCTGATACGTCCCTTTCATAATTGGATTTGCTTTCTTTGCCTTTACAATATCGTAAGCTGCACCTACTACAAATCCTCTTTCTTCTATTTCTTCTAACTCAGAGCACCCACTTATAGATCCAGCTAAAACCATAACCATTATTATTTTAAGAAGGTGTTTCATTTTTACCATTCCTTCTTTTTATTTTATATACAATAAAAACTAACAAAGGCGCTAACACGACAAACCCCATATCTATCCAAGCTAAATAAGTCCCATAACTTGACAATTCCTTCAAATTACTAGGTATCATATTCACCATAAAAATAATCGGGGCACTTACAAAAATGAAAATATGTTTCTTCACTTTCGGAAACATAGCACAAAATAATAAAGATGCGACGTCATAATACATTGCTGTCGTGTTATAAATAGTAATAATCCAAGTAGTAAAAAAAATTGCATCAAATCTTTCTAAAAACCCTCCACCAATTTCAATTTCTTTTCCTAGTTCAATTGTTGGATATGTCAATCCACGTGTTGTCATATATGTAAAAACACTAATACAAGTTACATAAATTAAAATGTATGACAATACGTTCACCATCACCGCTTTTGCAACTGCCATTGGCGCTTTTTTCGCTGCCTTATCGTTCAACAACACAGCATAAAACAGAGCTACCTCAAATCCGATGAATGTAAAAATAGAATTTTTAACTCCTACAGCATATTGACTGACATTCGTTTGAAAAGCCGGTAGTAAATTATCTATTTCCATTAAGTTCACATTCAATAAAGAAAGAAGCACTATCGCAATTAAAACAATTGGCAAGAATAGAACATTTAACCTTAATAAAGCCGCTCTCGATCCAGCTACTCCATAAATAACAACTAATAAGAAGAAGAAAGACAATAGCTGTATTGGTGTATCACTAAATAAATATGTTTGTGAAATAACCGCAATCATTCGCGATTCATATGCTGTCAAAGCTGCAAATGTTAATACTAAGATGCTACTAATTGTGTATGCAACAGGTTTCGTCAAATGCGCACTCGTATATTGAACAAAGTTTTGTTTTGGGAATAAAATAGCTACCCTCGTTACAAACCAACCTAAAACCGCACATATCAATCCACCCAAAAGTAAAATAATCCAACCGTCCGAAAATAAAGTTTGATCAGCAATATCTCTCGGCATAGACAATGCCCCTATACCAATAATGGTTGACGATACCGCAAACCCAATTTCCCGAGATCCAATCTCTTCATCGCCATACTCAAATGGTTTCAATTATTTTCGCTCCTTTGGACGTATTGTAGAATCTTTTGTTTGTAAATATTCCGGTCTCTCTTTCAACATCGATTTTGGCATACGAATAAGTTCTTCTTTCCAATCTTTATAAAATGCAGGAGCAATAGGCGTTGTATAAGGAATACCAACACTCTTTAAATTCGTAATATGAATCGCAAGTGAAATAAGAGCTAAAATGATTCCGTACAATCCAAAAGCAGTTGCTGCTAATACAAAAACAAAAAGTAAAATTCGAAACGTAATTGTAATGCTATATACAGGCAGTGAAAATGTAGCAATTGCAGTAACTGCAATAATAATAACTAAGAACGGATTTACAATCCCTGCATTCACCGCCGCTTCCCCAATTACAAGCCCGCCTACAATCCCAATTGTTTGTCCCATCGGTTTTGGCAATCTAATTCCTGCTTCTCGTATTAACTCCATCGTTAATGCCATCATTAATGTTTCAATATATGCCGGAAATGGTACCCCTTCTCTGGCTCCCGCAATAGAATAAGCTAGTTTAGATGGGATAAGCCCTTGATGATATGATACAAGTGCTACATACATAGCTGGTAGCAAAACTGCCATTATACCAGAAACCATCCGTAAAACTCTCAATAACGTTCCAATCACCCAGCGCTCATAATGATCTTCGACAGATTGAAAAATATCAACAAATACAAGTGGAGCTATAAGAGCAAACGGTGATCCGTCCACCAAAATAGCTGCCTTTCCTTTCGCTAATGAAGCCACAATATTATCAGGTCTTTCCGTATTTAAAAACTGCGGAAAGGGTGACAAATTATTATCTTGAATTAATTGCTCAATCGTTCCCGTCTCAAAAATGACATCTGTCACTATGGATTGAAGACGCCGATCTAGTTCTTTTACAATATACGGATTAATAATATCTTCTATATATACTAAGGTTACTTCTTTCTGCGATCGTTTCCCCATAATATAAGATTGAAACCGTAACTTCGGATCACGTAAACCACGGCGAATTAACATTTTATTTACATTAATATCTTCATTTAACCCAACTCTTGGTCCACGTATTAAATCTTCTGTCACTGGAGGCTCCAGACTTCTTTTCTCCCAAGCTCTACTGTTAACAACAATAGCCGTTTGAATATTATCAATTAATATAACTGTATCTCCCGCTAAAATCGCATTTATAATATCCGGAAATGTTGTTTTCATACCGACTTCTGCGATAGAAATAAAGCGATCCAATAACGTTTGAACAATAGATGCTTCTTTTTTTATTTCTTCATATTGAAGCGTACGAACTACATATTTATAAACATTATCCTTATCTGTTAACCCACATAAAAAAATAACAGCGCAGCGCGTTAAACTACCAGCAAGAGCAACTTCTCTAATTGTTAAATCATTAGGTGAACCTAACTCATCTCTAATTTCCTCCATAACTTCAAACAAGTTACCTTCTAACTCTAACAATTCCCCCACCTAACTTCCTTTTCAACAAGTTTTTAGTTAGATTCCGCTAATAGAAGAAAATATATACAAAAAAGAGCTATCTCTTTTCAAAGATAGCTCTCGTGCACAGGTTATTTTTCTACTATTATATTGTCTGTTTTTATAGATACTCTTTTCGTAATCCCACTCACTACAAACATCACAATCATATTCATTAATAATGCGATTATACCTACGTTTAAATCTTTTATATACTGCGGGAAACTCGGAAACATCGTAGCTATAGTGGAACCAGATAAGGTAATATATGCAACAACTAACAGACCAATCGCCATTCCTGCAATCGCCCCTTGCTTCGTAATAATTTGACGTGGAAACAAACTACATACAAGTGCAGGGAAAAGTTGCGTTACAATACTGTATCCCATTAAAAGGAGAGCTCCTATTGTTTCTCCTCCTTTAAATGTAAATAAAACTGCTATAAACGTTACTACAGGCACAAATAATTTTGCTACTTTAGCCACTTGTCTATCTGAAGCAGATGGGATCATCGTTCGGTAAATATTTTTCGCTAACAATGTAGACGCGGCCATAACAAGCATGGATGCTGGAACTAATGCCGTTAATACCCCAGCACTACCAATAATTCCAATAAACCAAGGATCAAAAGTTTGTAAAGCAAGACGGAATAATGAAAGATCTACATCTGCTCCCTTTAATCCAGGAACTTGCAGGATAGCAGCAAACCCTGCAAAAAATACGAAAAGTAAAACTAAAGAGTACAATGGCATAATTGCCGCATTTTTACGAAATACTTTTTCATTTTTAGCAGAGAAAGCAGAAGCAAATGTATGAGGCCACATATAAAAACCTAGGGCCGTTAATATAATAGTAGAAACAAACCAAGAAATACTCATCCCTTCTTCAGGTAAAGATAAAAATCCTGGTTTCGCAGCTTCTACAGCTTCGAACATCGGCTGAAACCCTCCGTAATAATGATACGGTAAATATATACCTAAAAACATAACAATAAACAGGATCATAATGTCCTTCAAAGCGGCTGTCCAAGCTGATCCATGTATACCTGAAACCATTACATATATAGTTATAACAATAGCACCAATCCATACTGCAACAACGGGTGATACCCTTCCATAAGAAGCTTCTGAAACGATAATCCCCAATCCCTTCAACTGTAAAACAAGATATGGGATGATGGAAACAACACCAACAATTGAAACAATTAATCCAAGCGCTTTACTTCTATATTTCTTCGCAAAAAAATCTGGCTGTGAAACAAGGTTATGTTCTTTCGCATATTTCCAAATTGGCGGTAATAAGAAATACGATAAAATATAAGCTAGTGCGCCATAACCTAAAATATAAAAAGTAGGCGCTCCTTTACTATACGCCCATCCACTTCCTCCTAAAAATGTGAATGTCGTATAAATTTCGCCTGCCATAAGGAGAAATACGAAAATCGTTCCAAATCCTCTTCCTCCAACTGACCATTGCTCTAAATTCATATCTTTTCCACGCTGCGCCCGAATACCTAAAAATAGCGCTAGAAATAAGAATAAAATAATGATAAATAATGCTGTCATTCCATATCCCCCTTATTAGCAGGATCGAATACGTACACAATACCCATACAAAGAGAGGTAATAAGCACCGATAATAATACCCAAAATAATAAAAATGGCATCCCTAGTACGTAAGGAGTGACCGAATTTGCAAATACTGGTCCAACTACTAAACAAAGAACGGGAATAAGCGCTAGCACGTGTATTTTCTTCATCTCATTCTCCTTTATTTATGAAATTCATAATGGATGATACAAACACTTCCACGCCAATCGGCAGTGCATCTTCGTCAATCGTAAAACGAGGATGGTGATGAGGATATATAATTCCCTTCTCTTTATTTCCTGCTCCGATAAAAAAGAATGTCCCTGGTGCCTTTTGTAAAAATGCTGAAAAATCTTCTCCAGCCATCGTTGGTTGTAAACGAACAACCCTGTCTCGTCCATAAAGTTGCAATGCCGTGCGTTCAATAAGCTCTGTAACTTCATAATCATTTACAACTGGTCGGTATCCATATTCATAAAAAAATGTATATTTCGCTCCGTAAGATTCTGTAATATACTTTACAATCCGTTCAATCTTCCCCTCTGTTTCTTCTCTCAACTCATGTCTTAAACTCCGCACTGTTCCTTCAATTTCCGCTTGTTCTGGAATCACATTATGGGTTGTCCCGGCATGAAATTGCGTAACAGATACTACGAGAGAATCTAACGGATTCGTGAGGCGAGATACAATTTGCTGAAGTTGTGAAACAACTTGTGTACCGATTGCAATACTATCAATAGTTTCATGAGGGATTCCAGCATGCCCACCCTTGCCCTCAATCGTAATTTTAAAAACATCCGGCGCAGCCATTGCCGCACCATAAATTACACCTATTTTACCAACCTCTAACGACGCCCACAGGTGAGCACCAATAATATAATCCACACCTTCCATTACCCCCGCTGCAACCATTTCCTCTGCACCACCAGGAAAATTTTCTTCTGCATGTTGGAATAGAAAACGAATCTCCCCTTTAACCTTCTCTCTTTCCTCTACTAACTTATGTACCACACCAAGTAATATCGCCATATGTCCATCATGACCACATGCATGCATCACACCTTGATGTGTCGAAATAAAATCAAAATCATTTTCTTCATGAATAGGAAGAGCATCCATATCAGCCCGGACCGCAATTGTTTTACCGGGCTGTTTACCTACTAACTTTGCCATCACACTATATTGAGTCGGTCGTGACACTTCTAAATATGGGATTTTTTGAAGTATGTCGAACACAAACTGCGATGTTTTCTCTTCTTGAAAAGATAACTCTGGATACTTATGAAAATGCCTTCTCCACTCAACCAACTGATTTTTTGACAAAACAAGTTCCTTTGCAACATCCATTTCTCTTCTCTCCTTCTTCACCAAGTTAAATGTTATTATAACGCGAATTATTAACTTTTAAAAGAATATTCCGAATTTTCCGTGTTATAGACTTAAAAATAAAAAGCCATCTAAAAGATGACTTTTTCCTTATTACAAAATAGTAATTGCTTGTTTTCCCATTTGCTCCCAAGCTTTCTCAAATTCCGCTCGTGGAACAGCCAAACGTGGATTGTTTTTAAGAGGATCATTTACATATACAAAGTTTTGATCATATCCAATTACTACTGCACTATGCTCATAATATGTAATTTTTACTTCACCTGAACTCGTATTCCATGTTTCAAAACTACTTTCAGCTAGTGGCTTAAACGTTGTATTAATAATGACCCATACTGGAGATCCAGAACTAATTACTTTATATATATCTTGCATGTCTCTACCTGTTAAATTAATTACTTTTTCAGGAACATATTTTTCTGCTAAATTAAAGATTGGTTGATTATATACACCATATCCAGGTTCAGCCTTCGTATAAATGTTTCCAACGAATCCCTCATAAGGATTTCCACGCAAACCATTTTGTTCAAATGGAACACGATGGATTTCGCTAGCAAGCTGCATCTTATCTACTTGTACACCTTTATATTGCAGTAACATAGCCAAACTTGTCACTTCACATCCACGAGGTAATTCTGGTAATTGTTTTATAAATGGAACATCTTCAATCATAGCTGATTCTTTCATTTCAGATAGAAAATCTAAGCGTAGCACTTGCGCCTTTTGTATAATTTTATCTTTCCCTATAAAAAACGCGGCCGCAAGTATAATCCCAAAAACAAAAAGATATTTTAACTTTTTCATTATAAACAAAACTCCATTAATTATTATTTTACAGACACAACTCTTATCATTGTACCCTTCTTCTAACTAGTTTGCTAGAAAGATTCTGTGAATTATTATTCACATTTGTATCGTTATAAAATTCTAATTATTTTTAATAAAAAGAAAAAACAATATACTTTTTCGAAACATTTTGCTAAAATCGAAATTATTAACATAGTGAAGATATCACCTTGTTAATAAACATTCTTAGAGTATTTAGTCATAGTTCGTTTTTTACATACTCCATTCATTTCATAACAAATAAATTGAGTATGTGTCACATCCCCCGCTAATGATTAAACACTCAGAATGAAAACCAGTTAATACATACAAGAAAATAACGGGGTGAGGGGCATATGAATCAACAAGTAGAACAAACAAATTTAAAACGTACAATGAAAAGTAGACACTTATTTATGATCGCACTTGGTGGCGTTATTGGAACTGGACTATTTATGGGATCTGGTCAAATCGTCCATAACGCTGGACCTGGTGGTGCAATTCTTGCATTTTTAGTCGGTGGATTTGTTATGTATTTAACGATGTTATGTCTTGGTGAATTATCCGTTGCTATGCCAGAAGCAGGTTCGTTCCAAAGCTATGCAAGCAAATTTATTTCACCTGGTTTTGGATTTGTTGTCGGTTGGATGTATTGGTTAAATTGGGCTGTTACAGTTGGAGTAGAGTTAACAACTGTAAGTATTTTAATGAAACGATGGTTTCCAGACGTTTCTTCGTGGATTTGGTGCGTTACATTTGCAGCAGCACTTTTTCTTGTGAACGCTCTATCAGCAAAGGCATATGCAGAAACAGAATTTTGGTTCGCAAGTGTAAAAGTTGCAACAATTGTTATTTTTGTCGTACTTGGTGGTGCAGTTATGTTTGGTCTACTAGACTTTAACGGAAAACCCGCTCCAATGCTTCACAATTTCACTGAAAATGGCGGTCTATTTCCAAATGGTGCATTAGCTGTTCTTCTTACAATGATTACAGTAAATTACTCCTTCCAAGGAACAGAATTAATCGGAATTGCTTCAGGAGAAAGTGAAAATCCTGAAAAAACAATTCCAAAAGCAATTAAAAACACAATTTGGCGAACTTTATTCTTCTTCGTCCTAGCAATATCAGTTGTTGTAGGGTTACTCCCATGGCAAGAGGCTAATCTAGTCGAAAGTCCATTTGTACTTGTATTTGATGTAGCTGGTGTTCCATATGCAGCAGACATTATGAACTTTGTTATTATTACAGCCGTATTATCCGTAGCTAATTCTGGTTTATACGCAAATTCTCGTATGCTTTGGGCGATGGCAAAACAAGGAATGGCAAGTCCAGCTTTTACGAAGTTAACTAAAAAAGGGGTACCACTGAATGCACTCATTTTCAGTCTTATTTTTGCAAGCCTTTCTTTATTAACAAGCGTGTTTGCGGCAGATACTGTCTTTCTAGTTTTAACATCTATTGCAGCAATGGCCGCCGTTGTCGTTTGGATGTCAATCGCGGCTTCACAGTTTTTCTTCCGTAGAAATTTCGTGAAAAATGGCGGCGACATAAATGACTTAAAATATCGTACACCACTTTATCCAATAGTTCCAATCGTAGCGTTCTCACTCAACTTTATTACATTTGTTAGTTTAGCTTTCATTCCAGATCAGAGAATTGCTCTTTATTGCGGAATTCCATTTATGATTATTTGCTACATTTTATACCAAGTTAAATATAAAAAAGTTGTCACATTTGAACAGAAAAAAAGTATAACTCAGGAAATAAACTAAATATACAAAATATTCAGCTATCTTTCTTATAATAAGATAGTTTTTTTCTATTTATTGGATATCTTGGTATAACTTTATTTATCTTAAAATTTTCACAATCACGTTTTTCTCTGGAAAATAGTTTACAATATAATCAAGTTACAAATGATATTCACCTTAAAAAGTGTGCATTTGTGTCTATTTTTTAACAATATCTCAAAAACTATTGCCTTCTATAAATTAATAGGTTTATATTGTTTTATTGGCATAGTTTCAATCCAAGGAGAAAGGAGATTTTCAATCGTGCAACTAAAGAAAGCATTTTGGAAGTTGGCTTCGCTTCTTCCGTTATCATTACTTCTGTTCCTCGGTGGCTGTGATAAGAAACTCGCAGTATTAAATCCGCAAGGACCTGTTGCAAAAGCACAGTATGATTTAATTGTTTGGTCATTCTTGCTTATGTCATTAATTATCGCAATTGTATTCATCCTGTTTACAGTCATCTTGATTCGTTATCGTGAAAAACCAGAGAATATGGACTACGAGCCACCTGAACAACACGGTAACACATTATTAGAAATTATTTGGACGCTTGTTCCTGTTATTATCGTTATCGCATTATCGATCCCAACAGTAAAAGCAACTTATGCTTCGGAAGAGGTTCCGGAAGAGTCCAAACATATTAAACCAGTTGAAATTTATGTTACATCTGCAAACTGGAAATGGTTATTCAGTTACCCAGAGGAAAAAATTGAAACCGTTAACTATTTAAACATCCCAGCTGGTGTACCAATTCAATTCAAACTGACTTCTGTCGGCCCAATGAATGCTTTCTGGGTACCAGAACTTGGTGGTATGAAGTACACAATGGATGGCATGATTATGGATCTTTATTTACAAGCTGATAAGCCAGGTTCTTACCTAGGCCGTAGCGCGAACTTCTCTGGTGAAGGATTCACTCACATGGAGTTCGAAGTTGAAGCAAAAACAAAAGAAAAGTATGACAAGTGGGTAAAAGAAGTACAACAAACTGCTCCTAAACTAACAGAAGATAAGTACAACGAAATTGTTAAACCTGGTGTAGTTGGTCGTATGACATTCTCTAGTCATCACTTAAGTTATGTAGATCCAAAATCACTTGAATATTGTGATTACAACTACTACAAAAACAAAAAATAATAGCTATTATTCCAACAGATTGGAGTGAACACAGTGAAGCTTGATGAATTCTTTGTCACAGGTGACCCGATTATTTACGGTGCAGACGCTTCTATCGTTCTTGTGACATTAGCAATCATTTTCGTACTAACAAAGTATAAAAAATGGAAGTGGCTTTGGGATGAATGGTTGACAACTGTTGACCATAAAAAAATCGGAGCCATGTATATTATTTCTGCGGTTATCATGTTATTCCGTGGTGGTATGGATGGTTTAATGATCCGTGCACAATTAACATTCCCAGAAACAACTTATTTAAACGCTGAACACTATAACGGAATCTTTACAACACACGGTACAGTTATGATTCTTTTCATGGCGATGCCATTCGTTATGGGATTAATGAACCTTGTAGTACCATTACAAATTGGTGCTCGTGACGTTGCATATCCGTTCTTAAATGCTTTAAGTTTCTGGTTATTCTTTGTCGGAGCAATGTTATTTAACATCGCTTTCGTAATCGGTGGTTCTCCAGACGCTGGGTGGACTTCTTACTTCCCAATGGCAGGTACAGAGTTTACTTCTGGTGTAGGAAATAACTACTACGCAATTGCATTACAGATTTCAGGTCTCGGTACGCTAATGACCGGTATTAACTTCCTTGTTACTATCTTAAAAATGCGTACACCTGGTATGACTTTAATGAGAATGCCAATGTTTACTTGGTCAATCTTAATTACAACAATTATCATTATTTTCGCTTTCCCAGTATTAACAGTTGCTCTTGCATTAATGACATTTGACCGTCTATTCGATGCTCACTTCTTTACGATGGCGAGCGGCGGTATGCCGATGTTATGGGCCAACCTGTTCTGGGTATGGGGTCACCCTGAAGTATATATCGTTATTTTACCGGCATTCGGTATTTTCTCTGAAATCATTAGTACATTCTCACGTAAACGTCTATTCGGTTACAGTGCGATGGTATACTCAATGGTTGCAATTTCTTTACTAAGTTTCGTCGTATGGCTTCATCACTTCTTCACGATGGGTGCAGGTCCAGCGGTTAACTCATTCTTCTCGATTTCGACAATGGCGATTTCGATTCCAACCGGGGTTAAGATCTTTAACTGGTTGTTTACACTGTATAAAGGACGTATTCGTTTTACAGTTCCAATGCTTTGGTCATTGGCATTTATTCCAAACTTCGTAGTCGGTGGGGTTACAGGGGTTATGCTTGGAATGGCAGCAGCTGATTATCAATACCATAACAGCTACTTCCTAATTGCTCACTTCCACTACGTATTAATCGCAGGTACAGTATTCGCTATGCTTGCTGGATTCACATTCTGGTATCCAAAAATGACTGGTCATATGTTAAATGAACGCCTAGGTAAATGGACATTCTGGATCTTTATGAGCGGATTCAACATCTGTTTCTTCCCAATGTACTTCTTAGGTTTAGACGGTATGACTCGTCGTATGTACACTTACTCTGAAAGTCTTGGATGGGGATGGCTAAACCAAATCGCATCTGTTGGTGCGGTAATGATGGGTATCGGCTTCCTACTTCTTTGCTACAACGTAATTTGGAGTGCACGTCACGGTGAACGTGACACAACTGGAGATCCATGGGATGGTCGTACACTTGAATGGGCAACTCAATCTCCTGTACAACATTACAACTTCGCGAAGCTTCCTGAAATTAAAGAAGCTGATGCTTTCTGGTACATGAAAAAACGCGGAGAAACAGTTACGCCAGCAGCAGAAGATTTAAAACCAATTCACATGCCAAGTAACTCTGGTGTGCCTATTATTGCGTCTTTATTCTTCGGTCTTGCAGGTTTCGCATTAGTATTTAGCTGGTTCTGGCTTGCAGCAATCGGCGGCGTTGGTATTTTAGCTTGCTTAATCTATCGTTCATTCGATTACGACGATGGTTACTACGTAAGTGTTGATGAAATTAAAGAAACAGAACATATAGCATGAGAGGTGAAATGACATGGCGGCTTTAGATAAAAGCTTACCTTTGGAATATCAATCCGAACAAAGCAGATTGAATATCCTAGGATTCTGGATTTTTCTTGGGGCTGAAATTATGCTGTTCGCAACACTTTTCGCCTCTTATCTAGTCCTTGCTGGTCGTACGGCAGATGGCCCAACTCCAGCACAACTGTTTGAACTTAAAACGCTTTTAATTCAAACATTACTACTTTTAACAAGTAGTTTCACATGTGGTATCGTAATTCACGAAATGCGTAAGCACAACCAAAAAGCAATGCTTGGATGGTTCATCCTTACATTACTTTTAGGTGCAGGCTTCCTATTCTTCGAGATTGAAGAATTCATTTTATACGTTGGTGAAGGCGCAACAATTCAAACAAGTGCTTTCCTATCTGCATTCTTCGTTCTTCTTGGAACGCATGGTGCCCACGTAACAGGCGGTATCATTTGGGCAATTTGTGTTATTATCCAAATTTTAAAACGAGGTTTAACACCAGTTACAGCTCGTAAAGTATTCATTATCAGCTTATACTGGCATTTCCTTGATCTTGTTTGGGTCTTTATTTACACACTAGTTTACTTGAACGGGATGGTGGCGTAAATGGGTCAAAATAACAACCAAGCAAACGGGCATGCGCATAGCGGATTCCCTTGGTCACACGTTTTCGGATTTATTTTATCGCTTGCACTAACGTTTCTAGCGTTATACGTGGCACTTTACACAACGTTACCACTTTCAACAGTCTTAACAACTATTATTATAATGGCTGTTGCGCAAGCTTTATTACAATTAATTATGTTCATGCATTTAAAAGAAGGAGAAGGAAGAGTTCAAATTCTTACAATGATATACAGTTTCTTCGTTGCAACTGCAACAGTTGGTTTAACTGTATGGATCTTCTTCTCAATGTAATGTACATGAAAAAGACTGCTGAGATTCCTCAGCAGTCTTTTTTTATTCCCCTCCTCTATTACATCCACATTACAGCATTAACAGCAGAATCATGAAAAATATACTTATTATGACAAATGTTAAGAAAACTCTTTCTTTATGAAATCGAATCCATATGCGTTGATTTTCTACCTATTATATGGCTAAATAGGTACTATATTTATTTGAAGGGAGAGAACGCAATGGAACATCATACTTCTGTTCTATCACTTATGGTTGTAGTTGCAATCGCGTTTTTCGTTCCCCTTTTGTTACAACGCTTTAAATTAAAAGCACTTCCTGTCGTTGTTGCAGAGATCATCGCGGGAATCTTTGTAGGTAAAAGTGGGTTTAATATTATTGAGCCAGATATGTGGCTCCAAGTTTTATCAACACTAGGATTTATCTTCCTCATGTTTTTAAGCGGGTTAGAAATTGACTTTTCTATTTTTAAACAAAAAGGGAAAAAAAGTACGAAAAACGAACCGAACACATTCCAAGCAGCAAGCATTATTTTCTTGTTTATTTTCATCTTATCTTATGCCTTATCATTACTATTCGTATGGCTAGGATTTGTAGATAATGCAATGTTCATGACTTTAATTATTTCAACTATTTCTTTAGGTGTTGTCGTACCAACATTAAAAGAGAATAACTTAGGAAAAACCGCAATCGGACAAATCATTTTATTAGTCGCTGTTATTGCAGACTTAGTTACAATGATTTTACTCGCTGTATTTGTCGGATTAAATTCTGAAAGCGGCCAAAGCATGTGGCTCCTACTCCTTCTATTCGGAGCAGGTATTATCATTTACTTTATTGCAAAACGCTTCAAAAACATCCCATACTTAGATAGCTTAAAAGCTGGTAGTGTACAAATTGATACTCGAGCTGTTTTTGCACTTATCTTAATTTTAGTAGGGTTATCTGAATCTGTTGGTGCAGAAAATATTTTAGGTGCCTTCTTAGCAGGTGTACTCGTATCGTTATTATCACCAAATGAAGATATGGTTGAAAAACTTGATTCCATCGGATACGGTTTCTTTATTCCTATTTTCTTCGTAATGGTTGGTGTAAATCTAGAAGTCTGGTCTATTTTTAAAGAACCTTCTAGTATGCTAATGATCCCAATTTTAATTGTAGGACTCTTTATTTCAAAACTTTTACCATCACTCGTCCTACGTAAATGGTATCCGCGTAATATCGTACTCGGAAGTGCCATCTTATTAACATCAACACTTTCCTTAGTTATTGCGGCGGCACAAATTGGTGAAAAACTAGGAATCATCAGCCCAAGTTTATCCGCTTCTCTTATTTTAAGTGCAGTTATTACTTGCATTTTTGCACCTATATTATTTAAAAAGATGTTCCCAAAAGTGGAAACACCAAAACCGAAAGTATCTATTATTGGCGCGAGCAGAATTACTCTTCCATTATCACTTGATTTAAAACGAGAAGACTATGATGTAACGCTATATATGATGCACCAAAATAAAATAAATGATGAGGAAGCGAAATCACATGACTTCCCTATCGTGAAATTAGATGATATTACAATTGAATCATTAACTGAACGAACAGCATTTGATGCAGATCGCGTTGTCGTTGCAACAAGCGATGATGAACAAAACTTATTATTAGCAGAACATGCGAAAGAACTAGGTGTTGAACATGTCATTGCAAGTGTAGAAGATCCACTTCTACAAGAAAAAGCAACACAAGAACATATCGCTGTATTCTCGACTATTAACTCTACACGTATTTTATTACGTGCTCTTATCGATAAACCGAGTCTCGTTCGTTTAATTACAACAGCGAACGAAACAGTACGTGAAGTTGAACTACGTAGCAATAAATATAACGGCATCGAGCTTCGCCGCCTTCCATTTTTAGGTGATGTACTTGTCATCCAAATTTACCGAGGTAATAAAGCATTAATACCGCATGGTGATACGAGGTTACAACATGGTGACACACTGCTTGTAACAGGTTCAAAAGAACATATTAATACACTAAAAAACATATTAGAATAGAAAATGCCCCTCACATAATTGAGGGGCATTTTTTTCCATTCTATATGGTAAAATGTTACTATCACATATTATGGGGATGGATCACATTATGTCTATTGTAACTTTAGCTCTATTATTATTAGCGGAAGTACTCGTTGCTATTATTCTCATCGGTGTTAGCATTGAAATTTGTAGTTACGGCTGGAAAAAATCAACTGGCGTCAAATATACTTGTCTCTTGCTTTCGCTCCTTCTCGGAACCGCTAGCATACTCGGACTTTTCGCTGCACCTGCCTATTTCTTTATACAACTAACAGAAAAAGGCTTATAAGGAAGGATGTTAATATAATTACCGTGAAATGTATTGATGCATCTGAAACTTGCGTATTACGTCAAAAATTTTTACACCCGAATCAAACAGTAACAGATTGTAAATACTCTTCCGACTACGAAGCAGATACCTTTCACTTAGGTGCTTTTCTAAGCGATGAACCGATTAGTATCGCTTCCTTCTCAAAAAAATATACCTTGACTTACCAACAGGTATTCATTATCGACTACGTGGAATGGCAACATTACCTAACTTTCGAAACAAACACGCTGGAAGCTCTTTAATTCAAAAAGCGTAACAAGTCTTGCAAGAGCGTAAAGCAAATATTTTATGGTGTAATGGCCGAATTACTGTAACTGACTATTACAAGCGCTTAGGCTTCTAGGAACATGGTGTAATCTTTGAAATTGAACCGATTGGCCTTCATAAAGTATTGTATATAAAAAGATATAAGAAAAGTTTTCCGCAATACGGGAAAGCTTTTCTTATATTTCAATCTTCACTTTTTATTTTTTTCATATATATGTATACAAACAAACTAGGAACTAAAAAACAAGCAAACATAATAAGTCCTGTCATACTAATTTCCTTTATCGAAATATCTGGTGTTACAATGATACAAATAGCTAAAATCCCAATAATAATACCTACCGGAATGAATAATAGTTTCATAAAATAGCTGCGTGATACTCCGCCCGTATGCTCATACACTTGCACCGAATTTTTTAAGTTTAAAAAGTTAATACCTATTATCCCACACATAAATACCATTAATAAATCCGAAATACTTTCATATCCTGCACCTTGCAAAACATAGCGATAAAAAACAATACCTAGTATGACGATATTTTGTAAGATGAAAACGAGTCTAATATGTTTTAGCCCCTCAATCATTAAACGTTCATCTTTCACGATTCTCATCCCCTCACTCCTCTTCCTCCCAAAATAAATCATTTAATGTTTTATCTACCGCATAACAAATTTTCAAACATAAATCTAAAGACGGGTTGTATTTCCCCTTTTCAATTAAACTAATCGTTTGCCTTGTAACGCCTACTTTTTCTGCTAATTTTTGCTGTGTTAAATCTAACTGAACACGCGCGACTTTTATTTTACTTACAGCCATTCATGTTCCTCCTCTACCCTAATTGTAACATATATATTCCATTAAGTAATTTATATTTTGCGTAATTAATTTAATTTTCACTTTCCCCCACTATTTGCGGGTAATAAACCCCTCACTAATTATAGTTTCACTTTATTATACACAAAAAAGGAGCCTCTCATAAGAAGCCCCTCTTCTATATCTATATTATAAGAATAAATGACATCCAAATAAAATTGTAAATAAGTATAGTAACGGATGTACTTCCATCCCTTTCCCTTTCACAATCTTTAAGACCGGATACACTAAAAATCCGATTGCAATTCCATTCGCAATACTAGACGTTAACGGAATACCTACGAAAATTAAAAATGCTGGTAATGCATCTTCAAACTCATTCCAATTAATATCACGAATACTTTGTGCCATTAAACTACCGACAATAATTAATGAAGGAGCTGTAATAGCAGCTACACTTGATAAAGATGCAATTACAGGACTGAAAAATGCCGTTATAATTGTTAGTCCAACAACTACAATACCTGTTAATCCCGTTTTACCACCCGCAGCAATACCAGCTGACGATTCAATTGTCGCTGCTGTTGGGCTTGTACCAAAGATAGAACCTGTCGTTCCGCCAATCGCATCTGCAATAAACGCTTTACCAAAACGTTTCTCTGTATTATCTGTAATTAAACCTGCTTGTTTAATTAAACCGAGTAATGCACCTGTCGTATCAAATAAAAGTACAAGTAAAAATGAAAATACAACACCATATAATCCATACTGAATTACATCTGAAAAGGCATTGATTGGATTTGAAACGATAATACCCTCTGGTAAATGAGGCATCGCTACAATTTTATCCTCAAACTTCAGTTGCCCCGTAAAGAAGGCGATAATTCCTGTCACAATCATACTAATAAATAATGCACCACTCACACGTAATACCATTAATACCGCAGCTAAAATTAAACCAATTAAAGTTAAAATAACGGCTGGAGAATGAAAATCACCAATCGTAACTAAATTAGATGGATGATCCACGATAATTCCAGATAGACGTAATCCAATAAAAGCAATAAATAGTCCAATTCCACCTGCAATTGCATGCTTTAAACTATCAGGAATTGCGACAATTAACTTTTGCCTAAATGAAGTGAAAGATAATAAAAGAAAAATAATACCTGTTACAAATACTGCCGAAAACGCAATGACATATGTAATCCCCTCGGCCTGTTGAACAACAGAATAAGCAAAATATGCATTCATCCCCATAGCTGGAGCAATAACAATTGGATAGTTAGCTAAAAACGCCATACATAGCGTCCCAATAACTGTCGCAATAATAGTTGCTGTAAAAGCTTGATCAAATGGTACACCTGCATCAGATAATATTTTCGGATTGATGACAAGAATATACGCAAATGTAAAAAAAGTTGTGATGCCAGCTAAAAGCTCTTGCTTCACAGAAGTGTTATATTTTTGTAATTGAAACATGCTTATGTACCCTTCCTACATCTGAATTATTATCACACATTCTTTTCTTACTAGTATGTGAGAAAATATAATACTTAATCTTAACAATCAATAAAAAGAAGAGTCAATATATTCTCTAATAGTGAGAATTTTAAGTTTAAGTCTGACAACTTCAGATGTAGTACAGTTCTTTTCTGATTATTTTTGTAGCATAACAGATAGAAATGTTTTATAATTTGAAATAGTTAAATATTTAGGTAGCTCATTCTACAAGGGGGATTCTTCTTATGCAGCACACAAACAAATCTGGAACTTTAAATCGAGGTTTAAAAGAACGACATATTACTTTAATGTCACTCGGTTCAGCTATTGGAGTTGGGCTATTTTTAGGATCTGCTTCTGCTATTAAACTAGCTGGTCCTTCCATCTTACTAGGTTATATGATCGCTGGACTCGTTATTTTTTTCATTATGCGAGCGCTCGGAGAAATGGCAATTGAACAACCGGTTGCCGGTTCTTTTAGTAAATACGCTAATGATTATATCGGCCCACTTGCTGGCTATATTACTGGTTGGAACTACTGGTTCTTATGGGTTGTTACTTGTATGGCTGAAATTACGGCGGCTGGAATTTACATGCAGTACTGGTTCCCAGATATCCCGCGCTGGACTTGGGCACTACTCGCTCTATTATTAATGAGCGCTTTCAACTTCTTATCAGTAAAAGTATTTGGAGAACTTGAGTTTTGGTTTGCCCTCATTAAAATTGTCACAATTATCTGTATGATAGTAGTTGGAGCTGGCATTATTTTATTCGGATTCGGAAATGGTGGTATCGCTACTGGTATTTCAAATCTTTGGTCACATGGTGGCTGGTTCCCAAATGGATTTTCCGGATTACTACTTTCCTTACAAATGGTATTATTCGCTTATTTAGGCGTTGAACTAATTGGTGTTACAGCTGGTGAAGCTCAAAATCCGAAAAAAACACTCGCAAAAGCTATCGATAACGTATTTTGGAGAATCCTAATCTTTTACGTCGGGGCATTATTCGTTATGATGGCAATTTATCCATGGAACGAACTTGGTGAGAAAGGAAGTCCATTCGTATTAACATTCCAACAAATCGGCATTGCAAAAGCAGCAGGTATTATTAACTTTGTTGTATTAACAGCTGCACTTTCTTCTTGTAACGGTGGTTTATTTAGTACAGGGCGTATGCTATTTACATTGGCACAACAAAAGAAAGCTCCTGAAAGATTCGGTCGTTTAAATAAAAATGGGATTCCAAGTCAAGGAATTGTAGCAACGGCTATCGTTTTACTTGTTGGTGTTATATTAAACTACCTTGTGCCTGCAAAGGTGTTTACATGGTTAACTAGTATTTCAACTTTCGGGGCAATTTGGACCTGGGGAATTATATTAGTCGCTCAAATTAAATTCCGTAAAGGATTATCAACTGAGAAAAAAGACAAGCTAACGTATAAAATGCCTTTACATCCATTAAGCTCTTACTTCTCACTTGGCTTCCTTGCACTTGTACTATGTATAATGGCGTATTCAGAAGATACACGAATTGCATTAATCGTTGGCCCAATTTGGCTTATTGGCTTAGCTATCGTGTATTACATGAAAGGGTTTCATAAGATTGATGAAACACCTAATTCAAAGATTAGTTAAACAAGTTATCCCTTCCTTATTAATTGGAAGGGATTTTTTATTGTGTACATAAATATTTCTCAACAAAATTCACGGTATTTTTACAATTTTTTAATATTTTTTACGTTTTCTGTCTTTATTTTTTCAGAAAAATAAATTACATTATTAAAGCACATATATTTATTATTAGGGGGATTCTTCTATGAAGAATAAAAAATGGATTACATTTTCTTTAGCAACAGCAATTACACTTAGTATGGGGAGTTCTTTCATACCGTCTACTTATGCCGAAAGCTCTGTAGACCCAGCTCCTGAAATTGCTGCAAAGGTTGTAAATCAAAACAATGGGAAGAAAGTATTATTTGATAATACGCACGGTCAAACTGCAGGGACAGCTGACTGGGTTATTGATGGCGGCTTTTCTGATTTCGGAAACGGCATTGCCCAAAATGGATATCATGTAAAAGAACTTCGTAAATCAACACCTATTACATACGAAGACTTAAAAAATTACAACGTGTTTATCGTTCCAGAGGCAAATATTCCTTACAAAAAATCTGAACAAGATGCAATGTTACAATATGTAAAAAATGGCGGCAGTATCTTCTTCATTGCCGATCATTATAATGCAGATCGTAATAAAAATCGCTGGGACTCTTCTGAAGTATTTAATGGATATAGACGCGGTGCTTGGGAAAATCCCGCAAAAGGAATGTCTAACGAAGAAGCAAACTCACAAGCTATGCAAGGAGTAGAAAGTTCTGATTGGCTATCTAATAATTTTGGTATTCGCTTCCGTTACAATGCACTTGGTGATGTTTCAGCTAAAAACATTGTTTCACCTGAACAATCATTCGGAATTACACAAGGTGTTTCATCGGTAGCAATGCATGCCGGTTCTACTCTAGCAATTACAAATCCAAAACTAGCAAAAGGACTTGTTTATCTTCCAGAAAACCCATCAAAATGGAATAACGCTGTTGATAGTGGTGTTTATAACGGCGGTGGCGTTGCAGAGGGTCCATATGCTGCAATCGCAAAAGTAGGACTTGGAAAAGCTGCCTTTATCGGTGACTCTTCTCCTGTTGAAGATGCTACGCCAAAATACGTTCGTGAAGATTCTGGCCAAACAAAGAAAACTTACGATGGTTATAAAGAAGAAAACGATGCTGTTTTACTAGAAAATATCGTAAATTGGCTATCGAAACAAGAGACATTTACAAGCTTAGATCAAGTAAACGGTTTACAACTTGATTCACCTACTGCTTTACAAACATTTGAACAACCAAGCTTATCAACAGAGCCACAACCAGAACCTTGGAGTGCACCAAACGCTGGTTACCAATGGTTTAATACAAATACATTTAAACCTGGTTCATACGGATATAACGGCGCCGTAACAGCAAACGATTATGTGATTACACGCCCTAGCATTCTACCAAACAATGAAGTGTTCCAAATAAAGATTCAAGTAAACAACTTATTACCTAATACAACTTATAACAACTATTCTTTAGGTATCTTCACGACTGGCGGAACACAAGTAGCAAAAGTCCAAAATACAAACGGCACTTGGCCATCTACTTTCGGATATAGTAGCGCCTTCTCATTCACAACAAACAGCTTTGGTTCTGCTGAAAAAATTGTGAACGTACAACTTGATTCAAATACAACTGGACAAGCAACACTTCGTCTACGCCAAAATACAACTGCTAAATATAATGAAGCCGTAACGATTAATAAGAAGTAAAAGAAAAGGCAATCCACATGCGGATTGCCTTCTTCTCATTTCTCTTCTTTTGAGAAAAACATTCTGGAAATGACGATACCTATACTACCTACAATTAAGAATAACACTGCCCTGATCATCATTGAAACTTCTGGTAAGTCTAGAAGGAATAACTTTCCTATCGTTACTACTAAAACAACTAAGCCAGCATACAATATTTCATTCATATTTTTATTCCGTCCAAGCCAAACTGCAAATAATGCATATACCATCCATAATAACGATACTGATACGCTTATTATACTTCCATCTGTAGAAAGAACTTCGCCAACTCTAGTAATTGTAATAAATACAATGACCATGAACCAATAGAGAGCTATAGAATAAACATATTTTCCAAAACTCGTTAATACATCTTTCGCTCGTTTCATGCAGTAATAAAATGTACCTATTAAAATAATATGAGCAACAAACCCAGCTGAAACAAAATGATCAAACGGGCTAAAAATCGTCTGTACCATTCCAATCGCATAAATAGTGGCACTTACATACAGTTTAATTTGTTGTTTTGCTTTAATAGAAGTAACCATACCGAGAAAACCTTGTAACAATAATACAATTGCTGCATTCACTAAACTGTACTCGTATAAAATCGCTAAACTAAATGACCCCATTGCAAAACCAAATAAGAGATTTGCAAATATAGACTGTTTATTCTTCCTATATTCAAGTACAAACATAACAGTATGCACGAGTGCACTTATGACCAATCCCCACGTAGTAAAATCAGGTATTTTTGCAATAGATAAAATAAAGAAAACGGCATTTGTACTAAATATCGCTACTCTTGCTTCTTGTATAAACTCTCTCTCTGAAAACATATGCCAAAATAACAGCAAATGAATTACACCATATACAATCGTTAACTGTATTTGCAAATTCTCTACTAATATCGACATAACAGCAAAGAAGACAAACAGGACAATGGCAGCAACAACATAAGAAATCATATATAAGTACTTATAACGATTTTTCAACGCATACCATAATAAACTAAGTGTTAATATCGTCTCATATCCAAAGAAAATATAAGGATTCGGAGTCGTACTATTTAACAAGAACGGAACGAAGAAAGCTCCGACCGCTACGAAGATAGTAAGGTATTCCGATTGATACTTTTTCGCTAAATAAATCCCTAAAATAACCCATACAATATTACAGATAAACGCAATACTTGCTGGAATAAATCCATATAAATAATGTGCCGCAAACGTCGTTAAAACAATACCTGTAATACTTCCTCCAGCTAATACTAACCCTAACGCTTGCCGCTCTCGTTTAATTTGAATATCCCCTATATAATACAAACCGATAGATAAGGCGATACCAAACACAATTCGTATCGCTGGTGTTAATAAACCAGCATCTACCCCTGCTTTAAATAACCAAATAACCCCAAGTAGCATAATACCGACAAATATACGTGGCAACCATGTTTGGCAAAACTTAATAATATTGAATGGTTCCGGTTTAAAAGCAGATATATTTACTTGTTTTTCCTCAACTTTTTGCACGGGCTCTTTGATCTTTACTACATCTTCTTGTAATTTTTCATCTATTATCGTTTCGATATATACTTTCTTTTCCTTACTAACACGTTGCTGAGCGTTTTCTACTTCTATTTCCCTTTGTTTTGCTTTCAACTCAAAAAGTGCCTCTTGCATCGTTTCAATTGCAGTTTCGAGTGCTTCTATTTTCTTATTCAAATCTTCCTTCATATACTCCCCCCTCACCATTCATTCGAAACCTATATATTACCAATTATCTTTATCATACTCTTAGTCTATTCATTTTTAAAACTATTTTTCCAAAAAAAGAAAGGTGTTTTCCCATTATGGAAAACACCCTTTCACTTATTTGTCCTTATTTATCATGATACTAACGATTACACCAATACACACACCTACAAGAGCTGGAATGATCCATCCTACACCTTCTGTATAAAACGGAATATACTTCAATATTGGCGTCCACTGATTCGTCATCACATTTTTATTTAAAATATCGATTGCACTAAATACCGCTACAATCAAAATTGTAACAGGATATATGCACACATACTTCCCAATATATTTATGGAATAACCCTAAAATAATAAGCGTTAATGCAATTGGATAAATAAATCCAAGAATCGGTACTGAAACTTTTAAAATTTGTGTTAACCCTAAATTAGCTAAAACCATACTAATAAAGCTCAATATAAACGCCCAAACTTTATACGATACTTTCGGAAATACACTTGTAAAAAACTGACTACAAGATGTAACAAGTCCAATTGAAACACATAAACACGCAATAGTAAAAATAAGGCCTAACAAAACTACTCCGCCTTGTCCAAATAACGTCGTCATCACTTGTGCTAACACATTCGCCCCATTATTAAACGTACCTAACGAACCGCTAATTGAACCCACATATCCGAGGATGACATAAATAATAGATAATAAAAGACCTGCTCCAATACCAGCAATACTCATATATTTCGCTAAGCCTTGATCATCTTCAATACCTTTTGCACGTAAAGCATTTGCAATAACAATACCAAAGATTAAAGCCGCTAGCGCATCCATCGTTAAATATCCATCTAAAAATCCTTGGAACATAGGAGCTTGTCCGTAATTTCCAGTAACCTCTTTCACACTACCAACTGGTGTAAACATAGTTTTTATAAAAATAAGTGCAATCATACATAATAATAAAGGCGTTAAAACCTTCCCAAATAAGCCCATTAATTTAGATGGCGATAAACTTAACCAGTAAACAAAGCTAAAGAAAGCGATCGTATAAACTAGTAAAACTACACTACCTGATTCTAGGAATAACTGACCTGGTCCCATTTCAAATGCTAAACTTCCTGCACGTGGTATACCAAGACCAGGCCCAATAAATAAGTACACAATACACGGAAAAATAATTGCAAATGAAGAATGTACTCTACCCGCTAACGTTTGAAAGCTGCCTGCTTTTGCAACAGCAATAACACCTAATATCGGAAGACCTGTTGCTGATATAATAAAACCTAACAGCGCAATCCACACGTGTTCTCCTGCTTCATATCCAAGGAAAGGTGGAAAGATAAGATTCCCCGCTCCAAAAAACATAGAGAATAGCATAAGACTAATAAGTAAAATTTCTTTTTTCTGTAACAATTTCATTTCTTTCTCCTTCTTCAATTTCATCTCTTGTGAAATCAATTCCATACATAAAAAAACGCGGTAATCCGCTTCCTTACAAAGAAAACATAGTCCATAGTCTATCACAAAAGAAATGCCCATTCTATAGCTATTTCCCTTTTCCAATTTCTTCTGAAAAATCAACCTTTCCCCGCATTAACGGGCAGTAAGACTCCCCCCTAATAATTAAGCTAATAACCGGATATCCAGTGGGAATCAAACTGCCCATAAAAGCCCGATTCGTTCAACTAATAATCATATTGGAATAAAATCTTCCAATATGATTAAAGTTACACTTCATTGACTTATAATAGTTAATAAAGTAAAATATTAAATATACAAAATTATTAACCTTGTTTTTGTTTGTGTCAGGAGGAAAATAACATGGAATCAGCGATACAACTAGAAAAAAAACAGCAAAGAAAAAAGAAACATCCTCCAGGTTTATACTTACTCTTCTTTACAGAAATGTGGGAAAGATTTAGTTACTATGGATTACGAGGATTATTAACATTATATTTAACGACAGCTTTAGTAAGCGGTGGTCTTGGGTTTAGTCCCGCATGGGCACTCTCCATTTACGGATTTTATACTGGAGCCTGTTATTTCACGCCAATGATTGGTGGATACTTAACAGACCGTTTTCTAGGTAGAAGAAAAGCCATCACAATTGGTGGTATAACGATGGCAATCGGTAACCTTACACTATTTGCCTTGCAAAACCAATTAGGCCTATACCTCGGATTAGCGCTTATTATTATCGGTAATGGATTCTTCAAACCGAATATCTCTACACTGGTTGGAGAATTATACGAAGAGAATGATCCAAAACGTGATAGTGCATTTACCATTTTCTACATGGGTATTAACGTCGGGTCATTTTTAGCTCCACTCGTTTGCGGATTTTTATCAGAAAATTTATTCAAAACAACAGTGGATGGCGTTGTTCATTTTGGATTCCGTTACGGTTTCTTAGCCGCTTCAATCGGAATGATCATTGGACAAATTTTATTTACAACACTATCAAATCGCTTCCTTGGTGATATCGGTAAAAAACCAACTCGCGATTTGCAAACAGCTGCTGGACAACCATCAGTAGGAGATACACCGTTAACAAAAAAAGAAAAACAACGTACCGCAGTTATCGTCATTTTAACGTGCTTCGTTGTCTTCTTCTGGGCTGGTTTTGAACAAGCTGGTAGTTCATTAACATTATATACAAACAAATTTGTAGACCGCTCTGTGTTCGGATGGGAAGTTCCAACATCTTGGTTCCAATCGGTCAATCCATTATTTATTATTTTACTTGCTCCAGTCATTTCAGCATTATGGGCAAAACTTGCAACTCGTAAGCGCGGGGATTTAAAAATCCCAACCAAAATGGGACTTGGTATGATCTTACTGGGTATCGGTTATATCATACTTGTTATCGCTACATTAAAAACAGGTAGTGACGAACATAACATTACTGAAAAAGCAAACTTACTATTTATCGTCTTTACGTATCTTTTCCATACGTTAGGTGAGCTATTCTTATCACCTGTCGGACTATCAATGGTTAGTTCTCTCGCTCCAGTAAAACTTGCTTCTTTACTAATGGGGGTATGGCTAGCAAGTTCAGGTATCGCCAACATTTTAGGCGGACAACTTGCAAGCTTCACAACTTCACTTGGATATGCTGAAGTGTTTACTGTTATCGGCGCTGTAGCAATTGTTTTAGGTTGTGTTTTATTATTAATCTCTAAAAAACTAGTAAAATGGATGGATTAAAAAAAGATGAGGAATTTCTCCTCATCTTTTTTATGCCTTCTTACCTTTTTCTATTGCTTGCTCATACAACTCTTTATGTTCTTTATATTCACTTGGTACGAAACTCTTATAGAAGAATGAGAACCAGCTGTCTCCCTTTTTATACCCTTCTTCTCGAATTTCCGCTGCCTTTTTATTCGATTTAAATCCTTCAATAAACCATTTCTTTAAAAATTCATTTCTTTCATACTTAGCAGGAACTTTTAAATCATAGTTTTCAAACGCATACTTATATCCAGCCTTTTCTACTGCCTTTTTTGTAGACTTATAGCCTTTTTCATACGCTGTTTCATATGACTTCACGTATACATCTTTCTCATTATTTCCAGGATTCTTTTCAGCTAGTTCCTTACCAGCCTTTTCCCCTAGTTCAGCTTGCTCTTTTTCAATTTTTTCTGTTCTCTCTTTATTTCCCACTTGGAAACCTTCTGCAAAGATTGGCTTAAACTCTGGAGTAATTTGACTATCGTCCACCGTCTCTTGTGCTAAGCCCTGTTCTTTTCCTTTTTCAAAATGCGTTTTCTTCTGCTCTTCTAAAGACCAAGTAGTAGTATAAGCAGTTGTAAATGCTTGTTTATATGTATCTGATTTTCCAACTAAATGTACTTGAACATCATTTTTCCCTGCTTTAAAATCAGTCTCTCCATTTTTTTCACCTTCAAGTTGACCTTTCTCCATATCAACTTGGCGCTTTGCTTCCTCTTGCTTACGTGCCTCTTCTGCTTTTCTTTGTTCCTCAGCTACACGTTGTCTCTCTTCTTCAGCTTTACGCTGTGCTTCTGCTTGTCTTTCAGCTTCTACAGCACCATTATTATTTGGGCTAGGAGCTGGACTCGTTACACCACTACTAGAAGCTGGTTTATTGTGATAATGATATTCCCCGTACTGTAATCCCCATTTTTCACAGTTTGTACGACACGTATGTCCACCATTCGCATCTGTACGTCCTGGATGCGCATAAGCTGAAATTGGAGCTACCAATAACGCTACACTTGTTGTTAAAAGAAGTTTCTTCACCTGTTGTCTCACTTTTGTTCCTCCCAAAATCTAGAATTCTAACTTTATTATACATAAATAGAAGGATTTTTAAATGCAAACTAAAATATTCTATTATTTCTCAACAATAGTAAAAAAGAAGGTCAACCCTTTAAAGAGTTGACCTTCTTTTTTATTTCTTCGCCTTTGTTCCTACTAAATCACCAGCTACAACATAACGCTTAGAATTATCTTTTACAGATACACATGTAATAAGCGTTATCTCATCTTTCCCATGATCTTCTACAACTTCCCATTTATCCGGAGTTACTTCAGATACACCAGTAACAGCGTACTCATATTCATTTTCATTATCATATAAATAAATTTTATCGCCTTTTTTCAAAGATGCTATATCACTAAATAAAACACCTTTTTTAGACATGTTATGCCCTGCTAGTGCGTAATTCCCTTTTCCCATTACTTGATTTTCTTTTACTGTCGCTGCACCTGATAACAGGTTTTTCTCAGTAGAAGATTTTAAAACAGGAATTTCTAATGAAACACTTGGAATCGAAATACGACCGATTACTTGTTTTTTATCTAACGATGCATTCGCTACTTCTGCCAAGTCTGGTTGATTAATTTTTGACGCATCTACAAATTCTGTCTCATGCTTTTCATAATCCATCTTTTGAACAGCTTGCACATTTTCAGTCTGTTTCTTTTCAGCCTTATATCCATCATAAAATGGCTTTCCAATTAAAAACCCACCTACAACAAATAGAAGGATTGCTACTATACTATAAATTCTTTGCTTATTCATATACAATTCCTTTCCCTTACAAAATCTTACTCTATATAAAATGATAAAATAATATTGCTATATGTACAAGTATAAGCTGAAAAGAAACCTTCTTGCCGATGCAAGAAGGTTTCTTTTTAAGCAATTTTATTTCGATATAAAGACACGTGAAAAATCGTCATCTGAATAAAGAAGATACTAAATGCAATATATATCGGATATGCAGGAACATATAGAATAATAATTGGAGAAAGAGTTAAAAACCCAACCGCACAAGGCAACACATACCATAATGACATAAATGTAGTACGACAAGCCTTTTCTGTAATTGCCTTTTCACGCTCATCTTCTTGAGGAAATAATAGTGGAAACATCCAATACGAGAGCTCTTTATATTTTTTCTTTTGAATTTTATAAATAACCGTCGATACAATACCAAATGTTAAAAGTAATCCGAGCGGTATTAAACTTATTGAAACTTCAAATGGTACTCTCTTCGTTTGAATAAAATTAGCGACTTCAATAGTAAAATAATACAACTCAATAAAAGCCCAACCTGCTAATACCATTAAAAGTACATTTAGCATATAAGAAAATACAAGTCTATTCATCCTCTTTCCCCTCCTTATTTAAAACAAACACATCTTCCATCTTTAACTGGAATACATCACAAATCGTAAGTGCCAATAACAACGAAGGAACGTAATCCCCTTTTTCAATTGCAGCAATTGTTTGTCTCGTCACTCCAACCTTTTCTGCTAATACACTTTGCGAAAAATTGAAGCGAGCCCTTAATTCTTTCACTCTATTTAAAATGGTCAATTTTACCACCTCTCACCATTATTGTATGCTATCCTTAACAAAATGTAAACTCAACTTAACATTATTTTTACAAAAAAATCCAACTTTACGTGTTGTAAAGTTGGATTACGTTTTAGTTTAAGATTGTAACTTTAACTGTTCTTCTACCCCAATTATTAGCTGTTGCTGAATCTGGCATTAATAAATCAATTATGTGCCCTTTTATTGCACTACCAGTATCTCCAGCAATCGCTGTTCCATAACCTTCTACATATACAGTAGAACCTAACGGTATAACAGCTGGATCTACAGCAATTAATTTCATGTTTGGATTTGCAGTTAAATTATGTCCTAACTTAGATTTTACAGTTTCACCCGGTTTATAGCCATTTTCAGATGGATCAGCTGTATAAGCAGTTGCTGTTACATAAAATTCTTTTCCACCTTGAGCTGGTTTCGTGTCAGGCTTAGACTCTGGTGCTGTATTTTTTGCTACAGGCTCTGCCGGCTTAGCAGCTTCTGCTTTCGCTTTCGCTAAAGCTTCTTGCTCAGCCTTTGCAGCCGCTTCTGCTTTCGCACGCTCTTCTGCTGCAATTCTTGCTGCTTCTTGCTCACGAGCAATCGTTTCTTGTACTGCCTTCATATTTGACTCAATTTTAGCTTTTTCTTCTGCTGCTAAATTAAGTTGGCTTGCAATCTGGTTATATTTAGCTTGAACTGCTTGTAAGTTATCTTGACGCTTTTTCAAGTTATCCTGCAAATCAGCTTGCGCTTTTGCTAATTTTTGTTTGTCTACTACTAAAGATGCTTCTTTTTCGTCAATTGTTTTCTTATCTTCTTCAATTTGACGAAGATCTTGTTCTTGTAGACGTAAAATTTCTTTATCAGCTTCTAAAATAGTAGAAACTGCATTCATACGTTGTAAGAAATCTGCAAAGTTTTTTGACTCTACAACAACTTCTACTACTAAACTTGTATTTGAACTGTTTTGAACAGAAACCATACGTTTTCTCATAATATCCTTACGAGCAAGGACTTTATCCTCTAAAACGACAATTTCATTCTTTTTTTGCTCAATCTGCTTATGCGTTTCATCGATTTTACGTTGAATAGCAGCTTGATCCTCTTTATTTTTTGCAATTGTATTATTTAAGTTATGTAGTTCGTTTTCAATACCTTGAATCTCTTTACTAACAGCTTGCTTCTCTTGCTCTTTCTTCTGCATATCTGCATCGTTTTGCTGCAATTGCTGTTGCATGTTGTTAAGTTTCTCGTCGTTTGACTCTGCTTTTACAGCGACTGTACTAGAAAGAACGATAATTCCTGCTAATACTAGACTACTGATTCGCTTAAAATAGTTCATAATCCGACTCCCTTCTTATACAGTTATACATGATTTATTTTACAGTTTGTTTACAATACTATTAAATACAGTTTATTTTTCATGACAAAAAATAGGGAATTATAAATAAAATGTAATAGATTCTTAAATATTTAACAATTCCTATATTTAAAAATTATAAAAGATGCTAAAATCCAAATATAGAGAAAATATAACTTCCAAAGGCGGTTGAAACAAATACATGTTTACTCAAAAGAAATCACTCCAACATAAAATTGATCAATTAGAAGATCGTATAAAAGAATTAGAGGCTGAATTAAAACAAAAAGACATTGAAAAACAAAATATGATTTCTTCTATCCATGACCGTGTGCAAAACGTCATTCAAGAGCATCAACTTGTAAATAACCAGCACCATACACTCCAAAATTTAATTCAGCAATTAAACTCGTGTTTTGAAAATGTTTCAACACGTACAACAACTTCTAATGAATTAAATAGTGAAATGTTACAAAAAGAACAAAGCTTAATTCAGTCTATTGAAGAGATTATTGACTGCTCTAATGAAGGAAAAGAATCTGTTCACCGTTTACTTATTGTAATTAATAAATTAGGTGAACAATCTCAGCGCACATCTAACAGTATGAATCATTTAAGTGAACGCTCAAAAGAAATCGAGCAAATTGTAGAAGTCATTCAAAACATTGCAGCACAAACAAATTTACTTGCGCTAAACGCAAGTATTGAAGCTGCGCGTGCTGGAGAGCACGGTAAAGGTTTCGCGGTTGTTGCCAATGAAGTAAGAAAACTAGCAGAAAGTACGGCAGAGAGTACAAAAAATATCGGCAACTTAACGAAAAAAATTCAAGAAGAAATTGAAAAAGCATACGAAAATACAAAAGATAATTTACATTTAGTTGATGAAGGTGTAGAAATGAGTGCCGATACAAACGCTAGAATCGAAAATATTTTAATTATGATTCAAACGTTACAAAATGGTGCTACAAACGTTATTCAAGCAATTGAAAACCAAAAATCTTGTAATGATGATATATTAAGAGAATTTGCAAACACTCAACAAATGTTCCAAAAATTAAATACTACTATTATGAACCATATTCATGATGCTGAAAAAGTCGATGTTCAATTGACTAATGGTCTTCAAGAAACAGTATCTTCTCATTAACAATAAAAACCCCTTATATCGCTATAAGGGGTTTTTATTATATTTTGAATATTTATTTCTTCTCAATCTTCATCTATATCTTTGTTATAATGGAAAAGTTGTTTCTTTAAATTAATTTACAAGGAGGATGTTATGGAACAATTTTACTACATTTTAAAATACTTAATTCTTGGTCTGTTCCAAGGACTAACAGAACCAATTCCGATTTCTTCAAGTGGTCACCTCGTTTTAGCACAACATTTGCTAGGACTAAAAATAGAAGGATTTAGCTTTGAACTACTTGTTAATTCAGCTTCATTACTAGCTGTATTACTTATTTATAGAAATGATTTAATTCGTCTAACAAAGAATGGTCTATCTTATATATTTACAAGAGCAGAAGATGCAAAATCAGATTTCTTCTTCATTATTTACCTTGTAATTGCAACTATTCCAGCAGGTGTAATTGGCGTTTTATTTAAAGATTATATCGACCAGTACTTAAAAGGCGTGAAAATGGTTGGGATTTCCCTTCTTATTACCGCTGTCGGTCTTTGGATTATTAGAAACTTACGCGGGCGTAAAAATGATGGTGACCTTTCTATGAAAGATGCAATCATTATCGGATTAGCTCAAGCTTGTGCACTTATCCCTGGAATTAGCCGATCTGGCGCTACAATTGTAGCAGCGATGTTACTCGGTATGAAGCAAGAGACCGCTCTTCGCTTCTCATTCTTACTATATATTCCTGTTAGCTTAGGTGGGTTATTGCTAAGTATTACAGATATTGCTAAAGATCCTAATTTAGACACATTATTCGTACCATATATCGTTGCGTTTATAGCAACATTTATCATGACATATATTTCATTAAAATGGTTTATGAACATTATGGCAAAAGGAAATTTAAAATATTTCTCTTTCTATTGTATTATCGTAGGGGTACTTACTATCATTTTCTTATAAAGTAAACTTACAAATTTAAAGCGAGTCATTCTACTACACTAAGATGGCTCGCTTTTTTATACTTCTATTAAGTTGAAGTGCCTTATTTACTTTAAATTTTCAGAATAGTATAATATTAATTATGTTCCTACTAATAAAAATCCGTCTTCTTTACTACTATTATAAAAGAGGTGTTCCTATGTTTATTGTTACTAAACTAATTCATATTAAATATGGCTATGAGAATGATTTACTATATTCACTTAAACAATATTATCCATCAACTGGAACAAATGGTTTTATTAACATAGAATTTTCACATATGCATCGTACAGATGATGGAGCAAAATATATGGTCCGTATGTTATGGAAAACACAACAAGATTACCATGCGTGGCTTTCTCAAAGAAACGAAAATGAAACTTGGAAGCACAAAATGCAAAACTATATCCTTTCTTCCACATCCAATGCTACTTATATGCATTAAACTTCACTCGATATTCCTAAGGAGCTTTTCCTAATATAAAATGATAAAACCCTCTTACCTTTTCTCATCCAGTAAGAGGGCTTTCCTTATTTATAAACTTTCTTTTCTTGACAATACAAACGAATAACATGTTTATTTTGTTGAAATACATCATGCGTTAGGCGGATAATAATAAAATTTCGTTTTGTTTGATCATCATGAACAAAAACCTGTTCTCCCTCTTGAAAACGCCACACACTTTCAAAAGTTGTAATATGATCCCCACTTACAGAAAAAAGCTCATATCGCATATCTTGTACCCTCTCTCAACTTATAATAATCACAATATCCTTATATTAAATTTAGTATAACTTAATTCCATTAAAATTTATAATTTTTTCTATTTCAAAATATTTTAATTTTGTTTTAAGGTTCTTTTAACGTTATAATGATAAACGAATTTTCATTGAAAGGAGCCTCATTTTGACTGCATATTTATTTCCAGTAAAAACAGCATTTATTTTATTTCCTTTTTTAGCAATGTTTCTCTTAATACCTTTTTTAATATTTAACTACCGAAAGTATGGTTATTTAAATAAATGGCGTTCATTTATTTTGTACTCATTATTACTTTACTTATTAAATGCCTATTTTCTTGTGATTTTGCCGTTACCACAAACATATGATACTTGTAGCCTACAACCGGCTAATACGCAGCACATGCAACTATCACCATTTTATTTCATACAAGAAATTAGTAATCATACTTCGGCAATTTTAACGAAACCAGCTACTTATTTCTATTTATTAAAAGAATCTGCGTTCTTACAAGTAGCATTTAACGTTCTATTAACCGTTCCATTCGGTGTTTATTTACGTTATTATTTCCGACGTAGTTTCTTACAAACAGTTTGTATTTCTTTTTGTCTTTCACTATTTTTCGAACTGACACAGGTAACTGGACTATACGGTATATACAATTGTGCATATCGCTTATTCGATATCGATGATCTATTTTTAAACACATTAGGCGGCGTAATTGGTTTTATCATTGCACCAATATTTACGTACTTCCTTCCGAAAACAAGCGAATTAGATAGTCATGTTGATTTAGAAACGAAACCAGTCGGATTCGTTCGTCGTCTTATCGCTATGCAAATTGATTGGCTGTTCTTATCTATCGTTGTTCCTGTCATTAAAAATAAAGGAAACTCTCTATTTATTTCTAATATCCAATCTTACACAAATGTATACGAACTCCTTTTCATTACATGTTCAATCTTTATTTACTTTATTATCATTCCATACTTTACAAATGGAAGAACGATAGGAAAAGCGTTGCTTCGTATTTACATTAAAGGAAAATCAGATCGTATTACGATGAAGGAACTATTCATCCGTTACGGTATATTCTATTTCGTTTTAGGTGGAATCAATTATATTCTTTCTAGTAGCTCTATCTTAAATCTTACAGAGCCTCTAGTATTACTAGTTATACTGTTATTCCAATTCGTAATTAACGGCCTATTTATTATTCATGTTTTATTACATGTATTTAGCCGTGATAAGTTACTATTCTACGAGCATATTAGTCAAACAAGAAATGCAATTATACTAAAAAAAGCTGACAAGTAATACTTTGTCAGCTTTTTTTCATAATCGTAAATAACTTTTCTGTATAAGGGTTTAAAAACATTCCTGTTTCATCTAGTGACTTCCTCATTTTTAGAAACGAATGCAATTCTGGATATATGTTTTGTAACTTTTCGTATGTTAACGTATGCATTTTTCCCCAATGTGGACGACCTTCATATTTCAGAAAAATTTTCTCCACTTCACCAAAATAAGCAGCATACTTCATACCTTTATACATATGAACAGCAATGTATGCCGAGTCTCTTCCATACGCTGGACTAAGCCATATATCATCACTTTTCACGTAGCGACATTCAATCGGGAAGTGCACCTTATACTTTTTCTTTTCAATGAGACTTGAAATTTCTTCTACAACAGCTCTCATATGCTTTGAAGGGACACTATACTCCATTTCATAAAATGGAACCGTACGTGATGTAGCGAACACTTCATAGCTTGGGCCGATTATTTTTGTGTTTGGTACAGCCTTAGCTGATAATCGACTTACTCCTTTACTTATGGAAGGAAACCATTTACACCCTTTAGATAACAAAGAGAACATCCTATTTTCAAGTAACTCCACCTTTAGTTTATGCCATTTCAAATCATTTCCTTTACTCGTTGTTTCATTTGTAAACTTCACTTGTACTTCATTTGAATAAGGAAAAACGAAAAATTCAAAATGACGATTCTTCTTATATTCTTCTAACTTGTTCATTACAGTAGATAGTGACTGTTTTTCGCTTTTATAAACGAGCGAATATGATAGGATAACCTTTAATTTTATCTTTACGATGATACCTAGCATTCCAAGCGATAACTGAAATGCTTTCCAATATTCGACGTTCTCGGTTTCTGAACAAACTATACTCTCACCTGTTGATAAAACTGTCGTAATCTCTATAACTTGTGTTGATAAACTCCCAAAGTTAACACCTGTCCCATGAGTTCCCGTACTAATCGCTCCCGCAATAGATTGTGAATCAATATCGCCTAAATTCTCTTGTGCATAACCTTTTTCTTCAAGCAACTTCCCTAAATCATGTAACTTTGTTCCTGCCCATACTTCGGCAACCATCTTCTCTTCATCAATATTCGTAATACCCTTTAATTCATCTAAAGAAACTAAAATTTCTTCTGTTTGCACGAGAGGCGTAAACGAATGCCCTGAACCGACAACACGAATTTTCTTCCCCTTTTTTCGTGCAAGCTCTACAACTTCTATTACATCTTGTATAGTTTCTGGATACATCGTATAATGCGGCGTTCCTTCTACATTCCCTGTCCAATTTCTCCATTTTTTCCCCTCTATAGAAAGCATTGGCCATCCCCCCGATATGTTGAATACTCCCCAATAATCTTCCCTTGTTTCACACGATACAAAATTGGAAAACGCTCACATAATTCCCCAGCTTTACTATGACGAAACAATATAGAATCTCCTATATTCACTCGCTCCTCACCGTTATAATGAACGGGAGTTTGTACCTCACCAGCACCTTCTAAAGCTAATAGTTTTGCACCATCTGGTCTCCAAACCTCAGGCTCTTTATCTTTACCAACTGCGCCTGAAGCAATATATCCACCACCTAGGCAAGTATAGATAAACGGAGCTGGTTTACGTACAACTGGTAAAGCAAATCCGACAGCTGGATGAAATTGTACTTCTTTATAATAGTCAAACAGTCTAGGGGCATAAAAAGCAGAACCTACTGTAATCTCTGAAACTGAGTTATCTTGCTCAGTTGTTTTTATACTTCCTGTTCCACCCCCATTTACAAACCTAAGTTCAATACCAAGGTTTTGTATTTCTTTCACGATACGTCCTCTTCTTTCTTTAACTTCTAACACTGATTTCTTCTTTAAATAAGAAATTACTTTACTTTTTATCCATTGATTCGGTATATAATCTCCAACCCCAGCAATTTGAGCTTCATATCCCATTACACCATCTAGTATTAAAGATGATGAGTCCTTCACTTTTTCTACTATTTCCAGAGCGCTCCGCACATCTTTTACCGGGGATCTTTTTACACCAAAATGAAATTGAAAAAAACGGCTACTCATATCAATATCCAAACAAACACGAAAACACCCTTTAGACTTCTCAGCAATTTTTTCTAAATAAACAATATGGTCTTCACAATCCACCATACAAGTTATAATAAGCCCTTTCTTTGTTAGCAAACTAATTTCATATAAGGCCCTGTCATCATAAGCTGGATATCCTAATAATAAATCATTAAATCCTTGTTCAATTAAAAACAAAGCCTCTCTAGGTGAAAAACACATAATACCTTGAAATCGGTTGTTTGCAGCTAAAATCCGTTTCATAATTGGAACGGATCGTAATGATTTACTCGCTATTCGAATCTTTTTATCGCCACTTAGTTCAATAACCGATTGAATATTTCTTTCTAAAGCTACTTCATCTAAAAATGCACACGGTAATGGAACTTCTTTAAAAATTCCTCGATCCACATTTTTCGCTCCTCTTCTATATATGTCTTATACATATTGGAAAGAAAGAGTGATTTTCCTGTTTGCAAATAAAAAAAGTTTCTTCTTTACGAAGAAACTTTTTTGACTACTTCATAGAAATAGTAGCCTCTACTGGATAATGATCAGAGTAATCATTATACGTATATTTTTTAAACCATGATGTAACAGTCCATTGTGGAGATTTCGGCTGTAACACTTTATTTTCTATATGCGATGGGTTTGCATGATCTTTACTTGCAATAATATAATCTAAATACTCGGCAGGGCTATCGGGGAAATTGTATTTCGCAATACTGTTTGTCGTCGCATCCCAAGTCGCTGTATGTCCAGTATAAGATGGAATAGAAGCATGTAATGTTTTAAACATAGATGCATACTCTGAATCACTATTATTCTCAGCGTTTATTTTATTTACGTTCATATCTCCACCAATTAACACATACTCGTTATTTGGTATATTTTTATTTTTAATAAAATCTTGAATTTCTTGTAGCTGTTTTGTACGTACAGATGCAGGTGAAGTTTTTCCACACATACTATCTTCAGCTTGTAAATGAGTCCCAATTACATGAACAAAACTATCATTTTTCTTAATTTTCGTGTATACAAATCCTTTATTTGATAAATTATCTGGTCCGCATCCTTTTTCGAATACATATTGAATTTTTTCAACGATTGGCCATTTACTCACAATCGCAACGCCCCCATCTTCAGGAGTCGAAGATGAATAGTTCCCTAATGTTTTATCCCATTCGTTTCCACTACTACGACCTAATACCGCCGTTTGATTTGGATATTCTCTCTTCAAATTTCCTAACAAACGATCTGAGGCGCTATTATCAAACACTTCATTTAATATAACAACGTCCTGATTCTTTATATAATCTGCCGCTCCAATTAAATCAGCACGCTCACTTTGTCCCCAATTCGGATATAAGTTTGTTGATAGCATGTACACGTTATGCGTCATTACTTTTAATGTATTATTTTGATTTGTAGGCGTTTCTGCTTGAGCTGAAGATCCACTATATAAAGCTCCTAAACCAATTCCAAAGCTAAGTACACCTTTTAGCAATTTACTTTTCACGTTTCATACCTCCATGTGTGTAGTGATAAAAAGGCCAAATACTCTATTCTGAGATTTGACCTTTTTTAAATACTTAACGATTTCCGTACGTATCAAACCAAAGCTGGATGTATCCAGCAGTAACACGTTGTGCATCCATTAAACGCTTACCTGTCATTGGTGTAACTTCAGCGCGCCATTTATCTGCATAATCTTGCGATACAGCAGCTCTCACGAACCAATCTTTCGTATTATCATTTACAATGCCAGCGTAATCTTGTTTCGCAACTACTGCCGCTCCATGAATCCAATCTTCTGGATTTGTACCTTTCCAGTTCCAATATCCATTTCCATCCGTTACTTTGTAATTATCTTTTATCGTATCTACAAAGTTTTCATATTTAGAATGGAACCCTTGTGGATACGAAAGATTTGTAAAGTTTGCCGCATGCATCGGTTGGTTTACATCTCCTAAATAATGAAGAGATAATCCTAAATAGAAGAATGCTTGTTTCATATCTTTATTTTTGTATGACTCACCAGCTAATTTAAAATATTTAGCTCCAGTTTCCTTCGCCTGCTTTGCATATGGAATATACGTTTTCCCGTTATCAGGGTCATAGAAGTGTGAAGCAAATGTGCTATTATCATAATAAGGATTTTCATAGTCAGCAGCATAAATACCATTCTCTAACTCCGTACGCCATTCATTTAATAGTGCAACTCGCTCTTGTTTTACAAGTGTTGTATTACGAGACATAATATCCATTGCACGGTTTACAATCCATAAATGAGAGTTTACGCCTTCTTTATGTTTATCTTCAGCAGACCAGCGCTGAATAACGCCTACTCTCTGTCCTCCATCGTTTTCATGAGCAAACGCAACACTTTGTAACGGTGCTACTAACGTAATAGCTGCTGCTAAAGCAAGAACTTTCTTTTTCATCTGAAATCCTCCATTTTATAATTGAATTATTGTAAACATTTTGCTAGGATCCTATGATGTCGTCTGGTTAACCTATGACTAGAATATCCCACCTTTCATAAAATTTCTATCACTAAATTAAAATATGCAAATGTTCATATCATTATAACTTTATACATAGTGAATATAATGAATGAATGCACTTACATTGTAATAAAGTATTGTTAAGCTACTGCAAATACTTGTCTAAACTAATGTAAAAAAAGAGTAAAGCAATTACATGCTTTACTCTTTTCTTCTATTCGATAATATACTTGGTAGTTGCACATTAACCGCCAACTTATGAATAAATCCAAACACTAATCCAATCCCGATAAATATGTATAGTATCGTAAATATCTTCCCAAAATCAGTTTGAGGACTAAAATCTTTATCGCCTACAGTTGTCAGTGTCACAACACTAAAATATAAAGCATCAAGGATACGTAATCCCTCCACTGTGCTATAAAAGATTGTACCCGATATTAAAGTCAAAATTGTTAATACGAATAAAACTTGAAATTCTTTATCCTTCCACGCTCGCAAACAGGCTCTTAGCATACGTTTCAATGTTAAAAAAAATGAAAGCATTCAACTTTCCCTCCCAACCAAAAGTACATTTAGTCAAAGGAAAGTCTATCACCTTTCCGTATAGAAAAAAAGTAGCCCTCTTCTATTTCTAGAAAAGGACTACTTTTTTCAATTCTTTATTATTTGGGTGAAACAAGAATTTTCACTTGTGTTTTATCTTTTACAAGTGCTTCAAATCCTTCTTCAACAACTTGATCCACTGTAATTTTTTTCGTAATTAATTTCTCTGCTTGAATTTGACCAGAGCTAATTAATTTAATAACAGATGGGAAGATGTGACGGTATCCAAGAATACCGATAACTTCTTTTTCTTTTAATACAAGGTTGTTCGGAGTAATTGTTGCATCTTTTTCCCATACGCTAACAATTACCGTTTGTCCTTCGAAACTTGTACTTTCAATTGCTTGACGTAGTACAACTTCAACACCTGTTACTTCGAAGCTAACATTTACACCTAAACCGTTTGTTAAGTTACGAATTTCTGCTAATAGATCTTGAGTTGCTGGATTTAATACGTAATCCGCACCTGCTAATTTTGCTAACTCTTGACGTTCTTTAGAAAGTTCAACTGCGATAACAGGAGTTGCTCCTGCTGCTTTAGCTGCTTGGATAACAAGAAGTCCAATTGGACCACAACCAAATACTGCTACAGCTTCCCCTTCTTTTAATTTACTTTGACGTACTGCATGAACTGCTACTGCTGCTGGTTCTACAAGTGCACCTTGTTCATACGTCATTTCATCTGGAATATGATGAACCATATCTTCTGGTACTACTGTATATTCAGAGAAACCACCACCGTCTCCACCAAGACCGTGGAAAACAAGCTGTTCACAAACATTGTAATGTCCATGTTTACAAGCTTCACATTTACCACAAGAATAAATTGGTTCTACAACAACGCGGTCTCCCACTTTATGAGATGTAACTCCTTCACCAATCTCTATTACCTCACCACTAAACTCATGACCTAAAATAACAGGTGCTTTCACATGTGTTAATGGATGTTCTTCTGTTGGAATAAAAATAGGCCCTGCTAAATATTCATGCAAGTCTGTCCCACAAATACCACACCATTTAACTTTGATTTTCACTGTTCCTGGTTTTACTGTTGGTTCTGGTACTTCTTCTACTCGTACATCACGTTGATTATGCCAAAGTAGTGCTTTCATTTTATACATCCCTCTCTATGTATATACTTAACCTGGTGAAATTTACAATTCTATTATAATACTTCTATCCATATATTTCAAAAAAACAATCACATTTCCACTAATTTTTTACAAATAACGTTCAATATTTTGTCACTTTGTACTTTTTTCCACATCTGTTAATTCAATTTCATTGCAGGTGAAATTAGCATTGTGCCATAATAGCATAGGAGAGGTGAATATCGCTTGAAATATTTTATTTACTTTATCGTTATCGTGGCATTTTTAGATACATTTTCACAATTACCTATTATGAGTACTTTCGCTCAAAGTCTTGGAGGAACCCCTCTTATTATCGGGCTAGTTGTCGGTATGTACTCATTCGCTAATATGATCGGTAATATTATTGCTGGAGCCGCTGTCGATAAATTTGGTGCAAAAAAAATCCTTTATATAAGCATGGGAATTACGAGTTTCATAGTCTTGTTATACACCGTTGTTCAAAGTGGTGAACAACTATTAGTTGTTCGCTTTATGCATGGATTTAGTGATGGCTTTTTAATTCCTGCTGCCTTTACATTTTTATCAAAACAAACAAATGCAAAAAGACAAGGAAAAGCAATGGCTCTATCTGGTGCTGCTGTTGGAACAGCGGCTATCGTAGGTCCTGCTTTCAGTGGCATTATGAAAGCGACAGCTGGAATAGAATGGGTTTTCATTACTATTTCTATTTTAATGGTTCTTGGTACAATCGTATCTCTATTCTTCTTACCAAATAACGTGTCAAGAAAAGATACATCAAGAACACAAATGATGTACAAAGAAGACATGTTTGAACTATTGAAATCAGAACCGTTATTACAGGCATATATTGGTGCTTTCACTCTAATGTTTTCACAAGGAATTGTCACATATATGTTACCAGTAAAAGTTGAGGCGTTAGCACTTAAAGCATCTACAACAGGTATGATGCTAAGTGTATTCGGAATTACCGCTATTCTCTTCTTCTTACTTCCAACAAATCGTATTTACGATCGATTTAATCGTTCAAAACTAATGCTGATTGGTATTGCAGTAATGGCATTAGCGTTATCTTTACTTGGATTATTCGCAACAAAAGGCATGCTCTTTATCGTTATGATGATTTATGGCATTGGATTCGCTATCCTTTTCCCATCGATAAATGCATTACTTGTTGAAAATACGACAGATGATAATCGCGGGAAAGCCTTCGGATTATTTTATGCATTCTTCTCATTAGGAGTTGTTGCTGGTTCCTTTACAGTTGGAGCAATCGGGGCATCACCTAGTGTCAGCTTCGTTATCGGAACTGCATTCTTATTAACGTTTGCCGGTATGATTTACGTAAGAAGCAAAGTAAAAAAGACAATGATGGGTTAATTCCATCATTGTCTTTTTTTTAAATGCATATTGATATAACCCATAATATAACGGCAAAGTTGGAATCACACCAATTAATTTGAATATAAAAGGTAGCGGTTCATCCTTCTCTTCATATAAACATAAAACAAAAACGACACTCAAAGTCCAAATAATGCTAAACACGAAGATGCATTTCCAAACGATTGAGGTTAATATTTCTACATCGAAGACAAAACCAAATAGCCCTATCCACGTAATAATGGATACTACAAAATCAAACTTTTGAATTGGTGTTTGAAACATCCCTCTTATTAATGAAGTAATAGCTAATATCGCTACAATTACTAAATAAATTTTCCACAACATAATGATAAGCTCCTGTTCAATTTTTCACTTTCAATAAACCATACTTAATAAATAAGCTGGCATTATATTTTTCATAGAAATAATACAACGGATAACAAAATAAGAAGAAAATAAGTACGGTTGGTACATTGTCTATAATAGAAAAATATTTTCCTAGCAATTCTTTAGTGCTCTCACCAATCATAATAAACAGTGGGATTATACAAATTGCCGCTAATATTAAACATGGCGTTATCCTTATTTCTTTCAGCTTCACCTTACAATGTGGACACCTTAATGAAAAAAGATGTGGGATGTCGATAATATGTTGTGCAGTAATATTTCCTTCACACTGTGGGCATACAATTGTTTCTTTCATTTATAACTTCTCCTTTCTACTCACAAAAAAAAGCTCTATCGAATAGAGCTCTTTTTTCGCCTAATATACATTACTTTTGCTTATAACCAAGTAATACTGTAAATAAACTTATGTATAAAAGCAATACTACTTTCTCCCTAAAAAAAGAAACTGAATAAATACCGACGATACTTCGACAATTTCCTCGGAAATATTTCCTTTCTCCATATAATTTGATACACTACATATGAACAGACACTTGTATTACATAAACTAAAATAATAACTTACTGTATAAATTAAAAAGCACATTCTTCATATGAAGAATGTGCTTTTTAATTTATTAACGCTTAATCCAAACCGCACCTGCAGACTTATCCTCTGCTTGTCCAACAACTTGGAATTTAAGACCAAGATTTGGCACTTTTCGTCCTGCATCAGCAATTTGCTTGTTACTGTATACTTTTGAATCATCAAATGTTGTAACACCTTGTAATCCAGCATAATTAAACTGTCCACGTGTTAATGAATTTACACTCCATGCTGGTGTTTGATCAAATGAAAATGCAGCGTCTGCAATTTGCATGCCTGTATTACCGTACGCTGATTTCCCGTTCAAATTACCAACAAACGCTTCTGGATGAGAGTCTACAACCCCAAGGAAGCCTTCACCTGGATGCACCCCAACCCAGTTATCTTTGAAACTATCATCTGCATACCAAACGACAAGACCTGTATTGTATACCGGACCTCTTCCTGCTTTTAATCCATTATCTGATCCAGCGTAGTTTCTCCACTCTAAATAATAATAATGAGCTTTCTTCTCTGTCCCATCAGAAACAACGAATCCATTTAACTGCATTTTTGACTGTCCTTCTGCATCATCAGAGAATACACCTTGTCCGTCAACAGTTACACTTACATTATCCATCGCGAAACCTTTATATGTTACAGCTGGATCTGTAATGTAGTCGAATTGTAGTTTCACTTTCTTCCCTTTAAATTGACTTAAATCGTATGATTTATCAATCCATTTCCCATCTGTTGTATCTTTATCTCCTTGTACTACTTTTTCTCCAAGTCTATCAATTAATGTTTTTGTTCCATCTTCTGTTACTGCATGTACTTCAACAAAATCGCACTCTGCTTCTAACTCATAATTTGCTTTATAATCGAATTTTGCATGTGTTCCTTTTGTTAAATCAAAGAATGGTGTCTCTAGTGTTGTGTGCATATCATCTCCTCTTGTACTATAATATGCATGCTTTCCAAACTCAGGTTTAATCGTTTCAACACTCTTACCTGGCAAATTAACACGTACAACACCTGGACGATTTGATTTCGTAACACTTTGATCAATATATGTAGGAATTCCTACACCACGCTTAATTTTATCGTAATCTACTTCTAAAATTTTTGCCCAGTTGCCACCCATATTCTTTTGTAAGAAGTCTTTATTTTGTGGTGAAAAACTAGTCGGCTCTGTTCCTGCAATTTTTCCTGTCCAACTGCCTCCACTCATTAATGACCAAGCTTCAACAGGTGATCCAGCTCCAGTATATTTCGTATCATATTCATCCGGTAAACCAAGGTCATGTCCAAATTCATGTGCAAACACACCTACAGCGCCATCTTCTGGTTCAATTGTGTAATCATGCGCTGCTACTTTTCCACCAAAGTAATCTACCTTTGATTTTGTCCCTTCAATCGCTACTGGATCTGTAGCTAATTTTGAACGATGTGACCAAATTGCATCATCACCTAATTTACCGCCACCAGCTTCTTGACCAACACCAGAATGAATTACCATTAAATGATCAATTACACCATCAGGTTCATTTTGATTCCCATCGCCATTTGTATCATATCTATCGAATTGATCAAACTGAGATAAGTCTAACCCTTTCTCAGCAGCTGCATGTAAAGCTTCCTTCACTAAATCACGTGCACCTTTTGGACCTTTATTATCGTGACCACTACTACCATCAGCTCCATAATCAGATGCTTTTCCTGGAACAGTTAGCCACTCCGTTACATATCCGTCTGTCGTATAGCTACCGCCAGACTGCTCTTCATAATATTGTTTAAATGTTTTTACTTTCGAACCATCAAATAATGTATAAGGCTCATTACCAAACAACATCTTTTGATAATGTTCTCTACTAAAGTCTTTCGAATACATATAACCTGGTGTTTGATCAATATTATTATGTTTATAATCACTAAATTCAACGAGTAGCACTAATACTTTATCAGATCGAACAGATCCCTTATATGGAGCTTGCTTTGCCTTGGAAGTTGGAACTTGTCCATTCAATTGCTTTTTATTTGGTTCCGGCTTTTGCTCAGGGCTAACATTTTTTTCAGCCTTCTTTACGTTCTCCTTTTCTTCCATCTTTTTCTCTTTTACCTTTTTCACGAAATCAGATGCTTCTTTTGCCGTATCCTCTGGAAGAATTTCTTTATTCGCTTGATCTCCTTGCTTCTTTTCAATATACTGCTCGACAGCTTTTTTCGTTTCTTCTTTAGAAGATGCTGGATTAATTGTTCCTCTTTCTTTCAGCGCTTCCGCTAAACGATCTTCTTGAATTAAATTGTAATCAATTGGTGTTGTAGACACATTATCTTTTTCTTTCGCTGGCGTTTCTGCGTATGCTAACGGAGCACTCATTACAGATGTACATCCGATAATTGCCGCAATTGCTAACGTTGATAGTACTTTAAATGGAGCTTTTCTTTTCATCCTCTGTCTCTCCTTTTATAAAACTTAAAATTCAGATAAATAAGTGCGTTTAAATCGAAATCCCGGCTTTCTGCCCTCCCTATATAAAAAGGCATAATTCTATAAACGTTAAGCTTTCTGTTATAGAATCATGCCCTCCAGTTTTCTGGTCAGCCCCTCTATCTTTTTATCCCACTATTTGCTAGGCAGTAAGACTCCCACCTCAAAATTCAGCGAACCCGAGGAAGTTAATTGGGAGATAACTGCCCGTAAAAGCCCAATTGGCGAGGGCTAATAATCCGGTGGGGGATGAACAACCCCCATCACTGATTAAAGTGTTACTTTATATCGAAATATAAAAAATAAAGAGTGATTTGTATATATTAAATAGCTTATATTAAAAATTTAAAAGACAATATGCAAAATTGCATGAAAATTCCTTCAAATAAAAAAAGAACCCTAGTCAATTAAACTAGGATTCTCGATTTCATATTATTTCTCTTGTGTTTTTTCCCAATCAGCTAGGAATTTCTCAATCCCTTGATCTGTTAATGGGTGCTTCACTAATGAAGCAATTACGTTTGCTGGGATTGTTGCAATATGTGCACCATTTAGTGCTGCGTCAGTTACGTGAACGCTGTGACGTACAGATGCTGCAATGATTTCTGTTTCAATGCCGTGAATTGCAAAGATTTCTGCGATTTGGCGAATTAAGTCCATACCGTTATGACCGATATCATCTAGGCGACCTAAGAATGGTGAAACGTATGTCGCACCAGCGCGAGCTGCAAGTAATGCTTGAACTGCTGAGAATACTAATGTAACGTTTGTACGAATTCCTAAATCTGAAAATGCTTTTACTGCTTTTAAACCTTCCGTTGTCATCGGTACTTTTACAACAACGTTTGGAGCAATCTTCGCTAATTCTTTTCCTTCTTCAATCATTTTATCAGCTTCTAAGCTAATTACTTCTGCACTTACAGGTCCTTCTATAAAGCTGCAAATTTCACGAATACGCTCATGGAAATCTACGCCTTCTTTTGCTACAAGTGATGGGTTTGTCGTTACTCCAGCTACTACGCCTAATGCATTTGCCTCTTTAATTTCGTTAATGTTTGCTGTATCAATAAAGAATTTCATTTGTTATTCTTCCTTCCTAATTTTCATTTTATATTTATTTATTTTTTTTAATAAGCTCTAATTCAATCGGAATAGATTTGTCCACTTTTTTACCTTGTGTTATTTCTTTTGCTGTTTGCATCGCCTTCTCTCCGATTAATTCCGGTTTTTGAGCGACTGTTGCAGCCATACGCCCATCGTTAACCGCTTTCACAGCATCATCTGTTGCATCAAATCCAACAACTACTACATCCGTTTTCCCAGCAGATTTTAATGCCTCAAGTGCCCCTAATGCCATTTCATCGTTATGAGCAAATACCGCTTTAATATCGCTATTCGCTTGCAAAATATTTTCCATAACAGATAAACCTTTTGCACGATCGAAATCAGCTGCTTGTTTTGCTACTACTTTTAAAGACTTATCAGCTACGTTATGGAATCCTTTCCCACGCTCACGAGCAGCAGAGGATCCAGGGATTCCTTCTAACTCAGCAACGTTCGCTCCCCCGCCAACTAATTCACGAATGTAATCACTAGCCATTTGACCACCTTCGATATTGTTAGAAGCAATGTGCGAAACAACTTTACCTGAATTCGCAACGCGGTCTACTGTAATAACAGGAACATTCGCTGCATTTGCCGCACTTACTGCTGAAGCAACAGCATCTGAATCGGTTGGATTAATAACAACTACGTCCACACCTTTTTGAATTAAATCTTCAACATCGTTCGTTTGCTTTGCTGCATCGTTTTGTGCATCAACAGCAATCAATTCAATGCCACTATCTTTCGCTTTCTTTTCTGCACCTTTTTTCAAAGTCACGAAAAATGGATTGTTTAAAGTTGAAACAGAGAATCCAACTTTAATAGTTTTATTTCGACCTTTATCGCTAGAATCCTTTGCCCATTCTGGTGGTTCCATTGAACAACCAGCAGTAATGACCATAATACATGCAACGAGTATAAGTAACCATTTCTTCATGAACTGTCCCTCCATTACGCTTCTTTTCGACGATCAATTAATACAGCTAGTAAGATTACAAGTCCTTTTACAACTTGTTGGAAGAAAGAAGATACACCTAATAAATTTAAACCGTTATTTAGTACACCGATAATAAGTACACCGATGAATGTACCAACAATCCATCCTCTTCCTCCAGAAAGACTTGTCCCTCCTAATACAACTGCTGCAATTGCATCTAATTCGTAAGAAGTACCCGCAGTCGGCTGTGCAGAATCTAATCGTGATGTTAAGACAATACCTGCAAGCGCGGCCAAGATTCCGGAAAGACCGTAAATCATTACTTTAATTCTCGTAACATTAATACCTGATAGTGCTGCTGCTTCTTCATTTCCACCAATTGCAAATGTACGGCGACCAAATGTCGTTTTCTTCAAAATGAAGTACAGCACTGCGAAAGCGATCATCATTGTAACAGCTGGTACCGGAATACCAAGAAAATAACCGCGGCCAAACATTTGGAACATTAAATGATCACCAAGACCAGTGATCGGACGTCCGTCCATATAAACAAGCGTCAACCCACGAAAAATAGTCATTGTTGCTAAAGTCGCAATAAATGGAGCTACTTTTCCTTTCGCAATGATGATACCGTTTACAATTCCCATTACAAGACCAGCAAGTAGTCCAACTGCCATTGCAAGGAACGGGTCCATGCCACTTGCCATCATTCCAGCAACAAGTGCACTTGATAATGCTAAAATAGAACCTACCGATAAGTCAATACCCCCTGTTAAAATTACAAAGGTCATTCCGAATGCAATAAGCGCATTAATCGATACTTGACGTAGTATATTAAATAAATTTGGAATTTCAATAAATGCTGGATTTAAAGCTGTAATTACGACAATAATTAATACTAAACCGATTAAAGAACCGAGTTGTTGTAATACATTCCCCTTCTTAGCCATCCTTACTCTCCCCCTGTAGCTAGTGCCATTATAGACTCTTGTGATGCCTCATCTTTCCCTAAAATACCGCCGACTTTTCCTTCATGAATAACAAGAACTCGATCGCTCATCCCTAAAACTTCGGGAAGCTCAGATGATACCATAATAACGGCATCTCCTTGTTCAGTCAGCTTATTCATAATAGAGTAAATTTCTTTTTTCGCTCCAACATCCACACCTCTTGTTGGCTCATCTAAAATGAGTAACTGCGGATGAATACCTAACCATTTCGCAATTACAATCTTTTGCTGATTTCCACCAGAAAGAGATTTCACCGCTTGCTCTCCACTAGATGCTTTCACATTAAGAAGTTTCATCATGTCCTCTGTAAACTGTTGTTCTAGTTCGTTACTAAGGACACTTCCCTTTGAAAGACTTTCTAAATTCGGTAACGCTAAATTTTCTCGAATTGAGAAATCTAACACTAATCCTTCAGACTTTCTATCCTCTGTAATGAAAGCAATTCTTTGTCTAATTGCATCTATCGGACTATCAATCTTTACTTCTTGTCCGTTTATAAAAATTTGTCCAGAGTCTAAAGGTTCATATCCAAATATCGCTTTCATAATATCTGTGCGACCAGCTCCCATCAAGCCAGCTACACCAAGAATTTCACCTTTTCTAACTTGAAACGAAACATTTTCAAATTTCCCCTTTTTCGTTCCGTTACGCATTTCAAAAATTACTTCACCAATTTGACTATTTCGCTCTGGGTAACGTTCACCAATGCTGCGCCCCACCATCATACTCACTACTTCATCAAATGACGTTTCCGGAATTAATCTTTTCCCTACATATTCTCCATCACGCAAAATTGTAATAGCATCACATATTGAGAATATTTCTTCCATGCGGTGTGAAATGTAAACGAATGAAACCCCTTCTTTACGTAACTTATTTATAACTGTAAAGAGCGTTTCAATTTCACGATCCGTCAGTGCCGCAGTTGGTTCATCCATAATAATAACGCTTGCGCTTGTCATCAATGCTTTCGCAATTTCAATAATTTGCTGTTGTCCAACTGATAGTTCTCCTGCTAACATAGCACCTTTTACATGTAATCCTAGCTCCGCCAATTGCTGCTGCGCAATCGCGTTCATTTGACGAGTACGTAAAATACCTGTTTTCCCATACATTAACTCTTTACCGAGAAACATATTTTCAGCTACTGTTAAATTTGGCAATATGTTCAGTTCTTGATGTATAAATGCAATGCCGTACTCTTCCGCTTCTTTCGCATTTTTAAAAGTGCGTTCTTGCCCATCAATCGTGACTGTTCCACCATCTTTTGTATATACACCTGTTAAAATCTTCATGAGCGTCGATTTACCCGCTCCATTTTCCCCCATCAATGCATGGACTTCTCCTGCTTCAATCATAAACTGTGCATTCTTCAAAACAGGATTTCCACTGAACGCCTTTGAAATGTTTTTCATTTCAATACGCATTCTCATCACTTCCCTTTATTAAAAAATCACGCCTGCATGTAAAATTACATTGGCATAAGGCGTAGCCTCTCCTGTACGGATAATTGCCTTCGCTTTTTTTGTATTTTCTTTAAATTGTTCATGTGATACATATTCAAATGCTGGTTCTTTTAATTGCAGCTCAATCTCTTTATTTACTTCCGCATTATTGATAATGACTTCTTCTGCTAACGTCACTTTTTCAATTGCCATATCATCAGCTACAACTTGTAATACATCTAAAAAACTCGGCTTTCCAAGTTCAACAGCTAAATCAATTCGCTTTACTCCATCAGGAATCGGTAATCCACAATCAGCAATTACAAGCGTATCTGTATGTCCGAGTGAAGCCAGGACTGCCGCAATCTCACTGTTTAATACACCGTGCTTTTTCATCCGACAATCACCTGCACTTCACGTACTCTATCTCTCGTCGGCATACCGCCTTGTGCCCCAAGTTTTGTTACAGAAAGGCCTCCAGCAATATTCGCAAAACGAATTGCTTTTTGAAGCGTTTCTCCTTCAGAAAGTGCAACTGCTAACGCACCATTAAATGTATCACCAGCTCCAGTCGTATCCACTACATCAACAGCAATGCTAGGAATATGTAGAATCTCCGTACCATTATGGAAACGAACACCGTTAGAACCTTCTGTCATCAATAGTTTATTTGGATATTTCGCCAGTAAATCTTCAATTGGTGATGTAAAATCATCTAATACAATGCGGCACTCATGTTCATTTGGCGTAATATACGTTGCCTTTTCTAATATGTCTTCTGATAACACTTGTGCTGGCGCTGGATTCAACATAACTGGAATTTTATGTTCTTCGCAAATAGATAGAACATACTTTACTGTTTCAAGCGGAATCTCTAATTGTAGAACAACCATATCAGCTTTTACGAGAAGATCTTTTGAACGATCTACAACCGATTCATTCACAAGAGCATTTGCTCCTTGTACGACAACAATACTGTTATCCTCTTCTGCTAAAACGATATGAGCAATTCCTGTCGTTCCATCTGTAACCGGTACCACATAGTCGATAAAAACACGTTCGTTCTCTAAATTTTTTCTAACTACTGTTCCGTAATCATCATTTCCTACTGCTCCAACCATTGCTACATTGGCACCTAATCTAGCTGCAGCAACTGCTTGGTTCGCCCCTTTCCCTCCTGGGATCGTATGAAATGCTTCACCAATTACTGTTTCTCCTGCTTTCGGCCGTTTCTTTGAAACAGCCACTAAGTCCATTGAAATACTACCTACTACTGCAATATTTGGCATCTGTTTCATCTCCTTACTTCGTTGTATTTCTTTCTATAATTTTAATCGGTAAACGATAGTGTTTCTCTTCCAATGCATTTCCTTCCATTTGCTCTAACAACAACTCTGTTGCAATTTTCCCCATCTCATATATTGGCTGTGCAACAGTTGTAATAGATGGGTACATCATTTCTGTTAAAGAAATTCCATCGAATCCGATAATTTGTAAATCGTCAGGAATAGCCATTCCTTTTTGAAGTGCAGCCTTTACAATACCAATTGCAATTAAATCATTCCCAGCAACAATACCATCAATATGCGGGTATTCTTCTAATAATTCCATTGCTACACGCGCACTATTTGCTGGGTCAAATGTACTCTCTGCAATCATATATGAAAGATTATTTTGCGTAATGATATCTACAAAACCTTCAAAACGCTCATTTGCTGTACTTACATCACGTGGTCCACGAATATGTGCAATATGTTTGCATCCTTTATCTATTAACAACCTTGTCGCATCCTGACTTCCTGCATAGTTATCAGCATATACAGTAGGAATACGCTCATTAAACATACGGTCAATCGCAACGACTGGAACTGATAAATTCATGTAATTTATACTATTTTGTGGATTCGTTGCTACAATAAATCCATCTACATTATTTTGTCTAAGTACATCAATGTATTGTTTCTCTTTTTCTAAACTTTCATCAGAGTTACAAAGGACAACTGTGTAACCTTGTTTATGTGCTACATCTTCTACGGCACGTGCAACTTCTGGAAAGAATGGATTCACGATATTTGGAACTACTAACCCAATTAAACGAGATTTTTTATTATATAAAGAACGCGCTACTGTACTAGGTTTATAATCTAGCATTTCAATTGCTCGTTCTACTTTCTTTAACGTATCCTCATGAACATATCCATTTTTATTTAACACTCTGGAAACGGTCGCAACAGATACTCCCGCTAATTTCGCAACGTCTTTAATCGTACTCATTCTCTTTTCTCCTCATTTCATGTAACCGTTTACAGAAAATAATATAACGCATTTATAAAAATACGTCAATCATTTCTCACAAAAAAGCTTTTAAGGTTATACTCAAAAAAGCATCGCCTAATGGCGATGCTTTTTCATTACGTATATGATACAGTTTTTTCTTGTTCTTCTACAGCAGGCTTTTCAGCATCTTTTTTACGATCCGACAGTTTAATTTTCTGTAAGAAAATCGTAAAAATAGCGCCTACTACGATAAATACTAATCCTGTTAAGAATACAGTATGAAGTGAGTCTACTAAAGAATTTTTCAAAATTGGTACGATACTGTTAGCAAATGCTTCTGGCATTTGTTTTAATGCCTCTGGACTAAATAGCATCGAATATAAAACTTGTGGGTCTGTATGAATCATATCTTTAAATTTTGTTACCATTTGTCCCGCTTCTTTCGGGAATGTATCTAATACAGGTACTAACTTATTTGTTAATGTTGTACCTGACGTGTTATTCATAATTGATCCTAAAATTGTAATACCGAATGTCCCACCGATTTGACGGAAAAACTGACTTGATGATGTTACGACACCAAGGTCTTTTTTCGGGAAGCTTTCTTGTAACGCTAATGTTAATGTCGGCATTACAAGACCCATGCCTAAACCGATAACCATCATATAAGAAGTTGCAGTCAGTTTAGTTGTGTGCATATCCATCGTTGTTAATAACCAGAAACCACCAGCCATAATAAGCATTCCTGCGATAATTTGTGGTTTTACACCGACTTTTAATACAAGTTGCCCACCAATAATACTCATAACAATCATTGTAATCATCATCGGTGTCATAATCGTTCCCGACTCAGCAGCACTTACTCCTACAATACCTTGCATGAAGAATGGTACGAACATAATCGCACCGAACATTCCGATACTCATAAAGAATCCAATCGCATTAAGTATTGTAAACGTACGGTTTTTAAAGAAATGCATCGGTAAAATTGGTTCTTCAGCTTTCGTTTCAACGATAACGAAACTAATGATACCAATTACAGCTAGTGCAAATAAACCGATAATTTGCCAAGAATCCCATGCGTAATCTTTTCCGCCAAACGTTAACGCAAGTAATAAACTTACAACACCGAGAATCATCGTAAAGATTCCAGCGATATCAATTTTAATTGGTCCCGTTTGTTTATGTGATTTTAATCCCATTGCGATAAAGACTGTTGCTAAAATACCAACTGGTAAATTAATGTAGAATACCCATCTCCAGTTCACTGCGTCTACAATCCAACCACCAACTTGTGGTCCAATTACAGAAGCAAGACCGTATAACGCACCAAAAATACCTTGCCATTTCGCACGTTCTTTTCCCGTGAACATGTCTCCAATAATAATCATAGCCATCGGCATCATAATACCGCCACCAAGACCTTGAATACCACGGAAAATAATTAATTCTGTCATACCATTTGCCATACCACATAACGCTGAACCAATCATAAAAATAACTAGCCCTGTTATATATACGTTACGACGCCCAAGTAAATCCGCTAATTTACCTGCAATTGGTACGACTGTCGTTGATGTTAACATATAAGCTGTTGTTAACCATGTCATTAAGCTTAGTCCGCCAAGTTCACCAACGATACGCGGCATCGCTGTACCAACGATTGTTCCGTCTAACGCAGCAAATAGCATCGCAATTACTAAACCAATTAACAACAACTTTCTATTTGTATTGCCTTGTTGCTCCATGTAATCTCCTCAATTCCTCTTATTTATTCTCTTTTTTCTCTTGTGTCCCGCAAATAATGGTTTCTAACTTTTCAAAGAGGCGCAACAAATCTTCTCGTTCTTGTAATTCTAATTGTGAAAAGTATTTTGCGATATGCTCATTACGAGCTGCCATCGCCTCTTTTACTGTATTTTTCCCCTTTTTCGTTAGCTCAATGACAACAACACGGCGATCATTATCATCGTGATAACGCTCTACTAACTCATGATCAATTAAACGGTCGATCATTACTGTAATCGCGCTCGGTTTTACGTACATTTTCTCCGCCAATTGTGTCGCTCTTGAAGCTCCGTAATGATCTAAAATCTTTAAAATATAAAATTGCGGTGGTGTAAGTCCTGATGCTTGCATTTGTTCCAATAGCTCTGTTTGCATTTTCTTTCCTATAGCGAATGTAAGAGCTTGAATCTTATCAATATGAGTCATATCATTTGGCATGTTATCCACCTCTTATTTAAACAATAAAATATTTAACGTATTTAAATATTAATCCCGCGAACAAAATCCGTCAATACCTTTTATTCATAAAAACGTTTACATTTTTGTCACAAAGTTGTATAATTTTCGTCGAAGTTAATATTGACAGTCACGGAGAATCGGAGTATACGGCTATGAATCATAAAAAAGGGAACTTTTTTATATTTCATGGCCTTTTTATATTCTCTCTGTCTTAAACGCTTCCAATTAATTAGGGGAGGATTTTCATTTTATGTTTTTCACACAATTATTTAAACCTGCGCCCCATGCAGAACGCTTACCAGCTGATCGCATTGATAGCGAATACCGTAAATTACGTTTACAAGTATTTTTAGGTATCTTCATCGGTTATGCAGGTTACTACTTTGTTCGAAAAAACTTTTCACTAGCAATGCCATACTTAATTGAACAAGGCTTTAGTAAAGGGGAACTTGGGGTTATCCTTTCAGCAGTATCTATCGCTTACGGATTAAGTAAATTTCTTATGGGTATCGTATCCGACCGTTGTAATCCTCGCTACTTTTTAGCAGCTGGGCTATTTTTATCAGGTATCATTAATATTATTTTCGGCTCATTTTCTTTCATTACAACGAGCATTATACTTATGTTTGTACTTCAGTTTTTAAATGGATGGGTACAAGGGATGGGATGGCCTCCTTGTGGTCGTACGATGGTTCACTGGTTCTCTATTAGTGAACGTGGTACAAAAATGTCTATTTGGAACGTCGCTCATAACGTCGGCGGCGCACTTATGCCTTCTCTCGTTACATTAGGCTTATACTTCTTTGCAAATGACTGGAAAAGTATATTTTACTTCCCAGGTATTCTTTCAATTTTAGTTGGTATTTATGTATTGATTACGATGAGAGATACACCCCAATCTTGTGGATTACCGTCTATTGAGGAACATACTGGCGAATATCCATCAGGTGAAAAAGTGAAAGATCGCGAACGCGAACTTTCGGTAAAAGAAATTTTATTTAAATACGTACTAAACAATAAATTTTTATGGTACATCGCTATCGCGAACGTTTTCGTATATTTCGTACGTTACGGCGTTGTAGACTGGGCTCCTACTTATTTAGTAGAGGAAAAAAGCTTTACTCATAGTAGCTCACGTACAGCTTACGCTCTATATGAATGGGCTGGTATTCCAGGTACACTTCTTTGCGGATGGATGAGTGATAAACTATTTAAAGGACGCCGCGCACCTGCTGGTATTTTATTTATGGTCGGTGTATTCATTGCCGTTCTTGTTTACTGGCTAAATCCTGCTGGTCACCCAATCATTGATAGTATCGCACTTGTTTCCATTGGATTTTTAATTTACGGACCTGTTATGCTAATTGGTCTTCACGCACTTGACTTAGCACCAAAGAAAGCTGCTGGAACTGCAGCAGGCCTAACTGGTTTCTTTGGTTACCTAGGCGGAGCTACTTTTGCTAGCGCAGCTATGGGCTTTATTGTAGATGCATTCGGATGGGATGGCGGATTCATTTTATTACTTGTATCTTGCGTACTTGCAATGTTCTTCCTTGCCCTTACTTTAAATACAGGATCTGCAAAGTCAAAACAAGCTTAAGCAAAATATAAATATGTAAACAAACATAAAAATAGCTCTTAGCGTTTATTCTATACGCTAAGAGCTATTCTTTATTTACAGCACTTTTCTTACTAGCTATAACAATCAATTCCTTCCCTACTATAAAATTAAAAAATTTGATGAAATACCTTTATTAATACAGCTAACGTAACAGATGCAGCAAATCCCCCTAAGCAAATTAAGCTTACCCCTTGACTATATGATAAATTTTGAAATGATTTCATACCTTCCATCCTCCCTATCTCCCCTTTGATACTTTTATTTTACCAATGGGAAAATTTTCATAACATCGATTTTCCTAACAACAAACTTACAAATTTGTAAGTTAACATCTTTTCAACTTATATATCTAGTATTTCCACAAAAGGATGTCATTTATACATAAAAAAAGACCTCGGGTATCCCAAAGTCTTAGTTACGTGCTATTTCATTTTATTTTATAATCATTACTGGACATTTCACTCGTTTTGCTATTTTATGACTTACGCTACCAAGCATCATTTCTTGTAATGTATTTAATCCTCTGCTCCCAGCAATAACAAGATCTATATCCCCTGTATTTACATATTGAACGAGCGTATCACCAGGATCACCATGCAGAATCGTAAATTTATAAGAAATCTTCTCTTCCTTTAATAATCCTTCAATCTCTTTTAATTTATCTTTCCGACTAGCTGATATTGTTTCAAAATCTGTTTGTCCGTGTATAATATCTGATTTTGCTGTTCTATTATCTACGACATATACAATTTCAACATTTGCTTCTTCACTACATTTCGCAATATGTATTGCATGCTCCGCTGCCCGAAGTGCATGTTCAGAACCATCACATGCTAATATAATTTGTTTGTACATATGCTGAATCCCCTTTTCGTTATCCTACTCGTATTATATAATAAAGCCCCCTAAAAAGGAGGCTTTTAACTAGCAATTCTTTTATTATAAGTTGCTAAATTTGCAACAAGTTTTGAGCTACGTTCATTTAATCCCGTTATACTTACTTTCACACCACTTTGTTCATACTTCATGATAACTTTATCAATTGCGGCCACTGCTGAATCATCCCATACGTGTGCATGAGTAAAGTTCATTTCAATTTCTTTTACATCTTCATCAAATGAAAAAGCATTTATAAAATCTGCCGTAGATGCGAAGAATAGTTGGCCATGAATTTCGTATATTTTCTTATTTTCAATATATAAATGTTTCACGTGAATCTTTGCCATGTTGAATGCAAATAAAACAGCACTAATTACTGTCCCGATGATCACGCCTAATCCTAGATTGTGGGTGATAAGAACAACGACAACCGTTACGATCATGACGAACGCATTTCCTTTTGGCACTTTATGAATCGTCGCTACAGAGTTCCAATCAAATGTTCCAATTGAAACCATAATCATAACTGCAACTAAAGCTGCCATCGGAATATGAACAACATAATCACCTAAAACAAATAGTAATACGATTAAAAATCCGCCCGCTATAAATGTTGATAAACGCCCTCGTCCACCTGACTTAATGTTAATAACAGATTGGCCAATCATTGCACATCCTGCCATTCCTCCGAAAAATCCAGCAACAATGTTCGCAATCCCTTGTCCACGTGCCTCTTTATGTTTATTACTTTCCGTATGCGTCATATCATCTAAAACTGAAGCTGTTAATAATGATTCTAGTAAACCGATAATTGCAAGCATAACTGCATAAGGTAAAATAATCCCTAATGTCTCAAGTGTAAAAGGCACGTCAGGAATACTAAAGAACGGTAATTCTTTCGGCAGGCTTCCCATATCTCCTACTGTTTTCAACTGTAATCCGCTTATAAGTGCAATACTCGTCACAATAATAATTGAAATAAGCGTAGACGGCACAGCCGTTGTAATACGTGGAAATAAATATATAATTGCAAGTCCTAATACAACGAGTGCATACATTTGCCAAGTTGTATTTTTAAAATGTGGCAATTGCGCTGTAAAAACTAAAATTCCAAGTGAATTTAAAAAACCACTCATAACAGATTTCGGAACAAACTTCATAAATGAGCTCAGTTTGAACACGCCAAAAATAATTTGGACAATACCTGTTAATATTGTTGTAGCAAATAAATATTGCAAACCATGATCTTTAACGAGCGTTACCATTAATAATGCCATTGCACCTGTTGCAGCTGAAATCATTCCAGTTCTTCCGCCAACAAATGAAATGGTAACTGCAATACAAAAGGCGGCGTATAGTCCAACTGTCGGATCCACGCCTGCAATAACAGAGAAGGCTATCGCTTCAGGGATTAATGCTAAAGCAACGACAATTCCTGATAACACGTCCCCTCTCACATTAGAAAACCAGTCATTTTTTATCGTTTGAAACAAAATACCACTCCTCTACTCCTTTATCATTTGATTTTCTCCATAAGAAAATCTAGCCGACTGCACGAAGGCTATTATATAACGAGGAAAGGATATTGCGCTATGTAAAAGTTTCCTAAAAAAAGACGCTATCTTCATAGCGTCTTTTCTCGTTTCATTAATGTCCACCGTGACCTTGACCACTTTCCTGAACAATTTCTAATCTCTCATCTAATATTCCTTGTGTTTCAAATGAAATATTACTCGTACTACCTAAAAGGAAGCCATGGTTATACGGTCCCAGTGTTGGGTCATCTTTAAACTTCGGCTGAATACTAGCAAGGAAGTCATAAACTGGTTGTGAAGCTTTACCTTCCCCCAGCAAGACAACAGGTGCGTGTTTACCCATATGTGAAAAAGGTGCTCCTGCAATTGCTAAGTCTGGTGTTTCGCTTGAAACAAATGACAAACCGTGACCTGGTTTTGTGAATCCCCAGCCGAATTTTGTTTTTTCATCTTTAAACTTCGCAAATGCGATAGAGTTTTCTACTGGTGTCTCTCCACTAATACGCGTTACTTTCCCATATTTACTTAACTCTCGTTCTACTTCTTTTGACACGATTTTCTCTGGTCCTAACACATATATATTCGCTTTATCTTTTCTCATCTTTAACGCCTCAATTGTCGCTTCTGGCACTTTATTCTTTTCTGTATAGAGTAGTGGCTCTGGCATATGAGAAATCCAGTTTACAGCTGGTGTTGTATACAAACGTCCTTCTTCTTCAGACGAACCGACAATAACGCTATTTGGATAGCTTCCTGTTATATCGGCATATTCTTTATCAACAGCTTTAGCAAATATAGCTGGATCCGTTTCTTTTATTTGCTTTACTTTATATTCTTTTAATTGCTCAAGGATAGATGCACCTACATCCCCCATCACCATAATTTGTGTTCCATCTTTCGTTCCGAGCGGATTTAATCGTTTTATTTCTTTTAACGTCATTTCAGGTACCTTTTCTTTTTCTATAAATAAAATCGGCCCATTATTCGGATGGTGAATAAGATCCGCACTCGCAATACCTAATTGCCACTCATTTACTGGTACTAAAATAATAGCGCCTGGCTGATTCTCTTGATGCGTTGCTGGCCATATCGTTTGCGAAGTTAGTACTGCCATTTGCAATGGATCATTTGTATTTAATCTCGTTATATTTTTTAAACTTGTTGTTAATAAATCATTAGATGCCCCTTTATTCATTTCTTTCGGCGCAGTTACCTCTTGATTCATTTTCATCTCTTTTTGCTCTGTTTTCTTCTCTTTTGTAGATTCATGGTTTTTATGGTCTGTATTCGTTTGTCCGCATGCAGCAAGACCAACTGCTGTAATTATTGTTATCCCAAAAACTCGGGTCACTTTTTTCACTATACCGCCTCCGTATCAATCGTTTTCGAGCCAATATCATTACCTAAATTAGAATTTCACCTTTACAATAACAAGCAATTCTGAAGAAATTATGCAGATGCATGATAATCTGCACCATTTCTTCATGATTTTGACTTACAATTTAAGTAATAACTAAAAATGCGGAGGTACTCTATGGTCGATATACTACTCGTAGACGATGAACCGAGAATGCTTGAATTATTAACGCTTTATCTTACTCCAATCGGATATAACTGCGTATGTGCGACGTCAGGAGAAGAAGCTATTTTACATATAGAAAACCGAAACTTTAAATTTGTTTTACTCGATATTATGATGCCAAAGATGGACGGATGGGACACGTGCAAAAAAATCCGCTCATTTAGTAACGTTCCTATTATTATGGTTACCGCTCGTGATCAAACAGTAGATGTCGTCCAAGGATTAAAACTCGGAGCGGATGATTACGTAACGAAACCTTTCCATGAAGAGGAACTTTTCGCAAGAATTGAAGCTGTTTTAAGGCGCACAAATGAAAATAAACAAATCCAATATCACGGCATTCTATGGGATGAGACGAAGCACTTTGCTTCTGTATATAATGAAGAACTTCTTCTCACACCAATCGAATTCTCTTTACTCGGATTATTTTTACGCCATGTAAATTATGTATTAAGCCGTGATCAGCTCATTGAACGAATTTGGGGATTAAACACAAATACCGAAGATCGCACAGTCGATTCACATATTCGTAATTTGCGTGATAAATTGCGAAAAGCAAATTTCCCTATTGATCATCATTTAAAAACTGTGTACGGGGTAGGTTACAGGTGGGTTGATACCGAATATTTAGGAGCGAAACGATGAAGCGAATTTCTATTCAATTCGGATTTTATTTTTTAATTGTTACACTTTTAATCGAAAGCGTCCTCTTTGTTTTGCTCTATTATAGTCTTGTAAACAATAGAGTGAATGAAGAAATGACTGCTCTATTAAAACGAGGAAATAGTCATCGAGATGTACTTGAAAAATATTATGATAAACAAACAATCTCTCACGTTGCATTAATGGAGTCTGAAGCTGAAACTACTGTTGTTATTACAAATGCAAATAAAGCAGTACTAGCTAAATCTAACGAAATAAACACGACTATAAAAAATCATATTAGTGGAATGCAAACTCGAACCGACCATAACGGAGCTATTATAGAAAATCATTGGAAAACATCTAATTATATTTGTACAGTTAGCCCCATTGTAGTAGGTGGAAAACATGAGGGCTATGTGTACATGTTTCTTGGAACTGAATCAATTGAAGAGATGGTTAATAGGCTAACAAAACAATTCATTATTGCCGGTATCATCACATTTCTACTAACAGTCATCACCATTTTTCTATTATCCCGTTTATTAACAAAGCCATTGTTACACATGAAACATGCCACTGAAAAAATGAGTAAAGGTGATTTATCCGTTTCATTAACGACTACTCGAAATGATGAAATTGGTGAACTCGCACAATCTATTCAAACGCTCGCAAATGATTTACATTATATGAAAACGGAAAGAAGTGAATTTCTAGCAAGTGTTGCTCACGAATTACGTACACCTTTAACATACGTAAGAGGTTACGCTGACATTGCCTTAAAAGACAGCACACCTCCTGAACAACGTTTACGATATTTATCTATTATAAAAGATGAGTCTGATTATATTACGAACTTAGTTCAAGATTTATTTTCACTCGCTCAAATGGAACAACATAACTTTTCTATTCATGTAAACGAGGTACAATTACACACCTTCCTTACTCGCATAGCCGAAAAAGTAAATGCAATGTATAAAGAAAGACACATTAAAGTTTCTTTCACTTGTCCTCCTACACTGTTAGTCAACTTAGATGAACAGCGATTTGAACAAGTTATAATAAACATTTTAAATAACGCTTATAGACATTCAAAAGAGCATTCTCATATCAACATTTCTGTTACAGAAGAATATAAGCATATTTCCATCAACATTGAGGACGACGGTGAAGGTATTCCCCCTGAAGACCTCCCTCACATTTTCGACCGCTTTTATCGTGTTGATAAAGCAAGAACACGAGCTACAGGCGGAACCGGTTTAGGGCTTTCTATCGTGAAGGAAATCGTAGAACTACACGGCGGGAATATTACAGTCACAAGTGAAGTTGATCATGGATCTTGTTTTACAATTTCATTGCCATCTATAAAGAAACACGACTACTATGAGTAGTCGTGTTTCTTTACCCTTTAAGATTTCACTTTATAATATAGATTTACAAATTGCCCAAAACGTTTCGTATCCGTTAAAGTTAAATTGATTTCCGGGTTCTTGTCTTGAAATAACGGAACTCCAGAACCTAATATATGCGGTGTGATCGTGACAACATATTCATCAATTAGATTATTCTTAAAGAACTCTCTTAATAAACTCCCTCCACCAACCATCCATATTTTAGATCCTTCCTGCTCTTTCAAACTTTTCGTAAACTCTACTACATCTTCATTTACAAACTCCACATGTTCGTTTGAGCCTTTTTCCGAGTTAGAAAAAACATAACATTTTTTATCTACATACGGGAATGTTTCCGTATGCTCTACTACATAATCGTACGTTCTTTTTCCCATAATTATTGTATCAATCGTTTCGTACATTTCTGTATAACCGTTGTCTCCCTCTCCTTCCGTTTCCATTAACCACTGTAAATCATCATCTTCTTTCGCAATAAATCCATCTAAGCTCGCCGCAATAAATAAAACAATTTCACGTGACATATTTTTTCCTCCTTACGTTTCATCTTGATAAAATTATGATGTAAGCAATATACTAACAGTAAAACATGACAATTAATGTCATATTAAAAAGAAACAGGTGGTATATTTGTCAAAAGCTAAACGCTTATTAGATATTCTTATATTTGCTTCTGCGAAAAAAACATTTACAGCGCAAGAAATAGCTGATGAATTTAATATTTCCGTTCGTACTGTTCATAGATACATTTTAGATTTAAGTGATATGGGGTTACCTATTTATGCTGAACAAGGTCGTAACGGAGGATATAAAGTATTAACGAATAGGGTCATTCCGCCTATTTTATTTACCGAAGAAGAAGCCGTATCCATCTTTTTTGCTTTTCAATCTTTAAGCTACTATCGAGACTTGCCTTTCAATACAGAAATCAATTCTGTTACTCATAAACTGTATAGCTCTCTTCAAAACGATGCGAAAGCGAAAGTTGATAAAATCCGCTCTTATATCGCCTTTTGGAATCCTAAGAGAACAATTGATACACCACTTTTAAGAGAAGTGTTAACAGCGGCTATTGAAAATAAAAATTTACACTTTCAATACGAATCTAAATCAGGGATAAAAACAAAACACGTTCACCCTATCGGTGTATATGCTCACGATGGTTTATGGTATTTGCCATCCTATGACTTTAGCAGGCAGAAAGTATTACTGTATCGTGTTGATCGTATTCTTTCTATACTATACACGGAAGAAAACGAAGATACTTTTATGAATTTAGAAGAATGGTTTGCCTCTAACTCTAACGTAATAAACATTCCTACTCAGTTACATGTTTTACTCACAACCGAAGGCGTACGTCAATGTAAAAGCGTTCCTTACCTTGAAGAGTTCGTTGAAGTAAACGAAGATGGGACAGGATATATACACTCAACAATTGATAAAGGTGAAATCCATTTTATTACGCCTTTATTTTATAGACTGGGAAAAGATGCACGAGTTTTAGAACCGAGAGAATTGATAGATGGTTTACGTATACGTGCGAAAGAAATTTTAAATATGTATGAAGACTAAAAAGCTGCTAAATATAAGCAGCTTTTTAGTCTAGTTATTCCTATTGTTTTATTATTGACGAATATCGAACCACCAACGATTTTTCGCATTCATATTCTCCGTCCCACTAAACCCACTGTAACGGAAAGCATCAAGGAAGATTGAATCTAGCTTATCCTCATCTACAAAATAACCTAAGTTAACTTTTACCGTTTGTCCTGGTCGGATACTGCCAATATTGTAAAAACTTTTTCCGTCTCCATGAGGTTCTAAATAATCAACTTCACCCGTCATAATATTTCTTTCTGCAATTCCATCTCTTTCAGCGTAGTTCCATGCATTACCTTCAGATTTAAGCAACTTTATGGATGGATGCATATAAATTTCTTCTGTCGACTTTTTCCCAATATTTTTCACTTTTGTTGTTAAGTAAACAAATTTAGGATTAACTAATTTTGATTCTACTAGTTTATCAATTGAATCTTTACCATTTCCGAGTTTATATTCATCCCGTCTGTATGGTAGCAATTCTCCTATCTGATTTAAAGCCTTATTCTTGCTTAGTATTTCTAAGCCAAGTTCATTAAAGTTTTCTTGTTTAAAATCTTTGATTGAATCGAAGACTTCAACTTTTTCTATCACATATTCAATTTGGCTGTTATCCATGATTATAGTTACTGGAGCCTTTTGCCCTATATGAAATAGTCGTTTGCTATCTTTTTTCAAAGGAATCACCTTAGTTTTTTTAGGTTCATCTGCTTTGCTAAAACGATTTTCATCATATTCTACTATATGTGATGCCTTTTCTTTTGACGTAGGCTCAAGTGAAATGCTCCCTAACACTTCCATCATTTGTTCTTCGTTTATATCGGATCCAATATAACTCTCTAACATAATCCCTTCTTTCTCAAAAAAGAGAAAGACCTTTCTGTCAAACATTACATTGTTGTTTCCTGTTTCTTTATGGACAATTACTGCTTTCCTACCATTTATCTCTTTTTCTTCGTAACTTTTCGAATACAGAGTTTGAAAATCTGTATTTTCCCCTACCCTCCGAAGAGCGAATGAAAATCCCCCCATTGCGTAGTTATCTTTAAATGAATATTTCATAGCACTGTCATCAATTGCTTCCATATTTTCTGGCAATTTACCAATCTTCAACTTATACCACTTATCACTCTTTTTCGAATCCTTATTTGTTACTGAAACATTTACTTCGTAATTTTGTTTTTGGACAATCATATTATAAACTTTCACTGCCCCAAAAACGGTTGTCGGCATGCCAATCAATAAGCAAGCAGCAGCGATTAACATACGATGTTTTTTACGCTTTTTCTGCGGTTGTCCATCTTTCAGCTGCATTTCCTCCATAAACAATTTCTTTTTGCGCGTATATGTATGTGAAAATTCATGCTGTTCTTCGAGTTTATCAAAATCATCTAAAGCAATTTTTTCAGCAAGTTCATATATTTCTTTGGAGTTCTTTGAATTCGTCATGTTGTATACCTCCTATCATATTTTGAACTCGTTTTCGAGCGCGTTCAAACTGCTTACGGACATTTGCCTCCGTTATCCCCATTACACTTGAAATTTCTTGATACGTTAAGTTATAGAAGACTTTGTACTTAAACACCTGTCTGTTCGATTCATTTAACTCTTTTAGCAATGTATCAATTTGAACCTCGGACATTAGACGTTTTTCCCACTCTTCAATATTTTCATCTACTGCTTCTATTGATTCTCTTTCATATTCTTCTAAAAATGTTTCATGTCGTTTATTTTTCCGGTAACTATCAATCGCCTTATTTTTCGCGACCCTCAAAGTGTAGCGTTTAAGCTCTTGAGTGTTCAAGCTATGGAGCTTTTCCAAGTTCTTATAAAGAGTAATAAACGTCTCTTGAACTGCATCTTCAGCCTGCTGAATATTATTTAAAATAGAATACGCTACATAATAAACTTTTTGTTCGTACAACTCGTATAGCTCTTCCATCTTTTCATAATCGTTGTTTGTAACTTTCATATAATTCCTCCTCTCATTCTATATAACGAATGAGCGATATACTTTGTGACACTGCAAAATCTTTTTATAGATAAAATTTAATAATAGAATAAACAAAAGCCCAATTTCTCTATTGTAACTGAGAAATTGGGCTTTTGTTTATTGGAATTTTCCTGACTGTTCCATTTTATGTTTCACTTGATTAGTTCAATCGTTTCCGTAACCTTTATACTATCTTTTACAGATTGAACAATCGTACAATTTTTCACTGCAAGCTGTAACGCCTTGTCCAACTGCTCTTCTGTAATGTTTTCTGCTTTAATTTTATAATGTAAATGAACACTTTCAACTGGTTTTGATAATGCTTCACTTCTACCAATTTCAGTCTCAATTGTAAACGTATCATATGTAATACGTTTCTTTTCTAAAATTGTTCGAAAGACAATTGCACTACACCCTGCGATAGAAGAAACGAGTAATTGTAACGGTGAATACCCGTTTTCTTTTCCAATCGCTAATTGACCATATGATAAATCTGCCTCTATATCATCGTGTTTGATTGTTAGTTTCATTTGTATTTTCCATCTCCACTTTCATCGGTTTCTGCCGTTTCTTACTCATATAATAATATATGTAGCAGAAAATGATAAATGGAATACCACAGTATAACGCCATTCTTTGTTCAGGAATAAACGCTAAACTAATAACAACGATGCTATTTGTAATTAAAGCTAAAATTGGAACAATCGGGTATAGTGGTGTTCTATACTTTAAGTCCTCTAACTTTCCTCCACCTTTTATATACTGACTTCTAAAGCGAAGTTGCGATAGAGCAATAATGATCCAACTTGAAACAGCCGATAAACCAGCTATCGATAATAAGTACATGTACACTGTATCTTCTGCAAGGAAACTTGTGAATAGAGATAATCCAGCTACCGCAATCGTTACGACTAGCGCTGTAATTGGAATACCACGTTTATTTACTTTTTTGAAAGAAGTTGGTGCCATTCCTTCATTTGCAAGTGACCATAATATACGCGTTGCTGCATATAATCCTGAATTCGCTACAGATAATAAAGCAGTAATAATAACGAAGTTCATAATATCAGCTGCATACGGAATACCGATTTTATCAAATACAACTACGAATGGACTTTCAATTACGCCTGCTTCTTTCCAAGAAATTAATCCTACTAAAATCGTCATTGTTAAAATGAAGAATAACATAATGCGCCATACTGTATTACGAATTGCGCGTGGAATTGTTTTTTCTGGATCTTTACTTTCTCCTGCTGCAATCCCGATTAACTCTGTTCCTTGGAATGAGAAGTTAACCGTAATCATTGTAAGTAATACAGCAGCTAGTCCATTCGGGAATAACCCGCCATCGCTTACGAAGTTAGAGAAAAGAGGTGCCGCTTCTTTTCCATCGTATGGTAAAAATCCTAGTAATGCACTACCACCAAGTAGAACGAATGCAATAATTGTAACTACTTTAATACTAGAGAACCAAAACTCTAATTCAGCGTAACTTTTCGCTGAGATAGCGTTTGAAGCATATAAAATAACTCCGAATACGAGACACCATACCCAAACATCAACAGTTGGAAACCATCTTTTCATCATTAAACCGATCGATGTTAATTCCAGTCCTACTGTTACTGCCCAGCCAAGCCAATATAGCCAGCCGATCATAAAGCCTGTTCCTGGTCCAATAAACTTCGTCGCATACTTTTGGAAAGACCCTGAAACTGGCATTGCTACCGTTAGTTCTCCAAGACAAAGCATTGTTAAATACATAATAAATCCGCCCACTAAATATGAAAGGATGGCCCCCCCTGGTCCAGCCTGATTAATAGTGTAACCTGAACCTAGAAAAAAACCAGTTCCGATTACACCACCAAGTGCGATCATAAATAAATGTCTACTCTTCATCGTACGATGTAATTTCTCATTTGTTGGTTGCTGCATCTTAATCCTCCCCCTACAAGTACCCCTATCTCTTTTTAAAATTTTCTGATAATAAAAATATACACGAAAGCGATTACAATTTCTATATAAAATTAACACTTTTCTGATAAAATAATATAAAAAATCGAATTATTGCAAGATTTAGATACTATTTAGAGGAAAATAAGGAGAAACAAGGAAAAAACCCTTACATATATTGTAAGAGTTAACGAAGCTCTAATCTTCTCGATAAAATTGATAAACTATAATTCACTATAAAATACATACAAGCCACTACTATAAAAGTCGGAATCATATAATTTACATTTTGCCCGCTAATAATTTGAGCATTATGCATAAGCTCTGGCAATGATATAACAACTGCGAGCGACGTATCTTTTAGCAATGAAATAAACTGACTAACAAGCGGGGGGACCATTCTTCTTAATGCTTGCGGCAAAATAATATGCCAAAGCGCTTGCACATACGTTAACCCTGAAGACCTTGCAGCCTCAATCTGCCCTTTTTCGATAGATAATAGACCGCTTCGAACAATTTCAGATATCATTGCCGCTTCAAATATTGTTAAAGCAACAATTGTAGCTGTTATAATTTCTAACTTCAATCCCGCTTCTGGAAGTGCAAAATACGTAAAAAATATAATTAAAAGTAGCGGTAAATTTCGAATCACTTCCACGATAACTCCTAATATTTGTGAAACGACAGGTATTTTCGTATAGCGCAATATTCCTATTACACTACCAATAATAAAGCTAAGTACAATTGCTACGAGCGCTACCTCTAACGTTATAAGTAATCCTTTTAACAAAAAGAGGATATGATCACCTGTTATTGCTCCTTTAAAATCCATTTATACCGCCTCCTTTGCCAAGCGTTTTTCTAAATAACGCACTAGCATACTGAGCGGAATTGTTAATATTAAATAAAACATCCCGACAAATATATACACATCGAACGTAACAAATGTCTTCGTTGAAATTAAATCTCCTTGATACATTAAATCAGCACCAGCAATAATTCCAAGTATTGAGGAGTTTTTAACTAAATTGAGAAATTGGTTTCCTAAAGGGGGGATTACAATTTTCATAGCTTGGGGTAAGACGATATAATACATTCCTTGCACATACGTTAATCCTGAAGAACGCGCAGCCTCCATTTGCCCTTTTGCCACTGATAAAATGCCAGCGCGAATTACTTCCGCAATAAACGCTGCAGTATATACGGTAAGCGTAAGTGTTCCTGCTACAAAACCATTTAAAGTAATTCCTATTACAGGTAAAGCGAAATAAAATATAAATGCAATTAATACGAGTGGAATATTTCTTACAAACTCTACAAAAGCGGACCCCACCCAATTTAAAATACGAATCGGTGCAATACGCATTACCGCCAAAATTACCCCTAAAATAAAACTACCTATTAATGCGATTACACTAGACATAACCGTATATTTAAATCCTTCTAAATACATATCAATGTTATTCGTTAATATAGAAAAATCAGGCACATATTCTCCCCTCTTTCTTTACAAGAAGAGGATGAGTACTCTCATCCTCTCACTCTTACTATTTATCACGAGAAATAAAGTTTCACTTTACTTCTCTTGTTTTTGACCGATCCATTTTTCATATAATTTGTCGTACTCTCCACTCGTCTTCATATCTTTTAGTAAGTTATTAATCTCTTTCGTTAAATCATCTGCACCTTTTTGTATTGCAATTCCGTACGGTTCATCCGTAAAAATTTTCCCTACAACTTCATAATTCGAATCTTGTTTTGCCATTCCGTAAAGAATCGCATTATCTGTCGTTAAAACATCGCCTTTACCTGCTTTTAACGCTGTAAATGCCTCACTATAATTTTCAAATTCTAATACAGTCGCTTCTGGTGACTTTTGACGAATGTTATTTGTAGATGTTGAGCCTTTTACCGCTAACACTTTAACGCCTTGTTTTATATCATCAATGCTCTTAATATTACTTCCTTTTTTCACAAGTAACGATTGCCCCGCTTTAAAATATACATCTGAAAAATCTACTTCTTTTTTGCGTTCTTCCGTAATTGTCATTGTCGCAATAATTGCATCAATATCACCATTCTTCAACATTGGAATACGTGTTTTAGACGTTACCTCTTTCAGCTCTAGTTTCTTTTCATCACCAAGAATTTTTTTCGCAAGTGCCTTTGCGACATCAACATCAAATCCTTCTACTTGCCCTGTTGAAGGATTTTTCAATCCAAATAAATTCGTATCATTCTTCACTCCAACTACTAATTTTCCACGCTTCTTAATTTGTTCAATGGCCCCGCCTTGCTTCGTATTCGTTTCTTTCACATCATCTTTTTTACTTCCGCACCCAGCGACAACGAGTACGAATAAACATGAAAATACAATTAAAGTAAACAACTTTTTCATTTTAAGCATGAAATTCCTCCTTTAATGATTTAACACTCGGCTTAAAAATAGACGAGCTCTTTCTTGTTCAGGATTCGCAAAAAATTGTACTGGTGTTGTATCTTCGATAATTTGACCATCATCCATAAATAAAATCCGATCTGCTACCTCACGTGCAAATCCCATTTCATGCGTGACGACGACCATCGTCATTCCTTCTTTAGCTAGCGTTTTCATAACGTCAAGCACTTCTCCAATCATCTCCGGATCAAGAGCAGACGTAGGCTCATCAAATAGCATAATTTCAGGCTGCATCGCAAGTCCCCTAGCAATCGCTACCCTTTGCTGTTGACCTCCGGATAATTGATGCGGGTATACATTAGCCTTTTCCGGGATTCCTACTTTCTCTAAATAAAACATCGCTGTTTTCTCAGCTTCCTCTTTTGAAACTTTATTTACTTTAATAGGCGCTAGTGTAATATTTTGAAGAACCGTTTTATGTGGATATAAATAAAAATGTTGAAAGACCATCCCGATATCTCGGCGTAATTCATTCATATCCGTTTTCTTATTGTGTACCTCTGTATTTTGTACAATTAATTCTCCATCTGTAATTGTCTCTAATTGATTTATACACCGAAGCAATGTACTTTTCCCTGACCCTGAAGGTCCAACAACTACTACCACTTCACCCTTTTGTACTTGCAGATTAATATCTTTTAAAACTTGAAAGTCACCATAATATTTATTTACATTACGAAACCCAATCACCATACTCCCCCCTTCCTCTAACAAAGCATGTACATTCTTTTTATATTCAAAAATAGGCAAAAAAATAACTTTCAGCTTCATTTTGTCCATAAAAAAAGAGCAAAGGTCGTTCCCTTTGCTCCTTCGTTCCTATCCTATTAAGATACTTCTTCTTTTTTATCTTTCCCATATTCATGCTCCCAGAAATCAGCATTTTTAATTCCTAATTCCTGCGGATCAAATACTGGATCTTTCCCTTCTTTTTTCTGCTTTTCATAGTCTTTTAAGGCGATCAATGCTGGTTTTTGTAGTAGTAAAATCGCGATAATGTTAACCCATGCCATAATTCCTACACCGATGTCACCTAAAGCCCACGCTGTTGCAGCTGTTTTTACACAACCATAGAATACGACTCCTAAGAATACAAACTTTAGTACGATGGACATCCAAGGACGGTCTTTATCACGATTTAAGTATGCAATATTCGTTTCTGCAATGTAGTAATACGCCATAATTGTTGTAAATGCAAAGAATAATAGCGAGATTGCGACGAAACCGTTTCCAAATCCTGGGAAAACAGATTCTACTGCTGCCTGTGTATAACCAGGACCCGGCTGTGCACCGTTTAATTTATTGACGATAAAGTTTTTTCCGCTTGCATCAAATACGTTATACATGCCTGTAATAATCATCATAAATGCTGTTGCTGAACAGACGAATAATGTATCAATGTAAACGGAAAATGCTTGTACTAACCCTTGTTTAGCTGGGTGTGATACTTCAGCAGCTGCCGCCGCATGTGCCCCAGTTCCTTGCCCTGCTTCATTGGAATAAATACCACGTTTTACTCCCCAAGAGATTGCTAAACCAATAATCCCACCAAAAGCTGCTTCTAATGCAAATGCACTTTTTAAAATTAACATGAAAGCATCTGGTAACTTTTCAATATTCATAGCTACAATTACACAAGCTACTAAAATATAACCAAGCGCCATAAACGGCACTACAACTTGTGCTACGTTAACAATTCGCTTAACTCCACCAAAAATAATAAGCGCTAATGCCGCTACTAATACCGCTCCAGATACAGAAGTATTAATACCGAAAGCTGTTTCCAAACTTACAGCAATGCTATTTGCCTGAACACCCGGTAACAGCATCCCCGTTGCAAGAATTGTTGCCGCAACGAATACTAATGCATACCATTTAACTCCTAGCCCTTTTTCAATGTAATAAGCCGGACCACCACGGAATTGCCCTTGATGCTTCGTCTTATATATTTGTGCAAGTGTTGATTCTACATAAGCAGAACCTGCTCCTAGAAAAGCTACCGCCCACATCCAAAAGACAGCTCCTGGACCACCAAATGCAACAGCCGTTGCAACACCCGCAATATTTCCTGTTCCAACGCGCCCTGATAATGAAAGTGCTAACGCCTGGAACGAAGAAACACCAGCATCCGATTTTTCTCCTTGAAATGTAAGCTTCACCATTTCTCCTACATGCCTTACTTGTAAAAACCTCGTTCGAATAGAAAAATATAAACCTGCTCCTAAACATAAATAAACAAGTGCTGGACTCCAAACAATATTATTGATCCAACTTACGATAGCTTCCAACATTCCCCCTCCTCATTTATAAAGAATATTCAGAATATACATAAAATTATACGTGCATACCGAATCTATAACAATATTATTTTAATAAAATAAACATATTTTTGTATAAAAAAACAAAGTATATATTTATTTTATATACTTTGTTTTAACATGAATGTATTATATATTCACAATCGCTTCTCTTTTTATAATTCTTTCATAGAGTTGTTCAGCTAATTCTCTGAAATGATCTGGCATATCTTTCCCTTTAAATTTCTTTTGGAGCGTGCCATACAAACCTATATCACGTAAACGTAAAAATAAAGGTAACGATTCATACCAACTATCCGCCAGCCTGTGCTCATATTCGTACCCTTTTCTTAACACTTGTAACTGTTTACGAGCGAATGCCGTCTTTTCTTCCACTGTCCACGGTGTAAAAAGAACAGAGTAATAAAGAACCATTGCCAAATCATGAATGAAGTAATTATAGGCCGCATCATCAAAATCAAAGATTGTTAACTCTTTTCCATCATAGTGAAAATTGCCTGGATGAATATCACCATGCATAAGGCCGAATGTTTCTCTTTCAATTGGAAGAGCATTTATTTCCTCCATTAATACAGCTGCAATTTCTTTCACGTTCTCATCTTCTAATTCATTAACAATACTACTTTCATCCTCTTCCCACGTATCACGGTAGTCAGTTTTAGGGTAATTCATTGTAAGGCGGTGCAATTGTCCAATCGCTTTTCCCCACGCTTCAAAGTAAACATTTCCCCAATATGGCGATCCTTCTCCTTTTACTTGCTCACCGTTTGCGTATGTAAATAAGGAAGCAAAAAAGAAAGTTCCATCCTCTACTACAATTTCTTCTACAAGATTTTGAGATGTTGAGTAAAGAGGTCCCGCTACCTTTGCACCGTTCTCCGCAACATATCGTAAAAAATCCAGTTCAGCCTCTACCTCTTTTTTAGAACGATGGGAAGAATGCGTTAAACGTAATACGTAATCTTCATCACTATCACCCTTCGCCTTAAAAATATAATTTTCAAAATCTCCAAGTGGCTTTTCTTCTACAGTCACATGAAACAAACTTGCAGCTCTTGTTAAAATCTCTTTTGTAAAAACTCGTTCTACAGATATTTCCATATGTATCCCTCCTATATATCTTCTTAATTCGACATAAATGTTAGAAGTACTGCTATGAATGTGAAAAGTACCGTTATGCCTACTATAAAAATGCAATCTCTACACATAAAAAAATCTAAAAACAAAAAAGGCTGATTCACTAAATCAACCTTTACACTATTAAAAATACTATTTCTTAATTCTCCATCAATTCATTCTTATATATAACATTTACCTTTATTTCTCTTCACCGTTTGTCTGCATTGAATTGAAGGTCCAATTTAATTTCAATGAATCTCCTTGAAATACATTTTGTTCTTCATCATTATCTACAAATGTGAACATTACATAGAAAGTATCATCATCACCAGGAGCAAGTCCATTTCCTTCTCGGTCTACAACACCTTTTTGTACAAGATCAGGAATACTTCCATTTTGCGTAGCTACCTTTAACTCAGATAATGTAGTAGACCAAATTGGAACCTCATTTTTATCCAAATTCCATAAGAAATCAACACGGATATAATCACCAAAATCAGCATTTCCATTATCTCCTTTAGCATCAATAACACTATAATCTGTAAGAAGTTTCACGTCTCCTATCGCTAAGGTTCCTTTGTTAACTAATTGAAAACCGCGCTCCATTTCATCACCCGGTTTAATATTGTCGACATTAATAACAACTTCAGGATTAACACTCAAATCTAAAGTACCCGCTGCAAACGCGTTTTGTGATACTTCTTTATCACTAAAATACGCATACGTTCCCCCACCAATTAAAGATAGACCAAGCGCTGCAGTTACAACACCCATACCAAGTTTTTTCTTAATACTCATTTCACAAGCCCCCCTATTTTAAAGTTCAAACAACAACCTTATTTTCATCCCACAAACAATATTAATTAAGCAACTACCTTGTCCCATAACGAAAGCAAACTAGCTTTAAACTATTTTCTTCATGTACTCAAATAGCTATTTTTTAAATAACCGGTAATGTTACAGTGAATCATTACCGGTTCGTTGTTAGCAAAAACCATTTTTTCTGTGTTCATTGCTTTATCGTTTAGTTTCCCTTAGAAGTGTATCCCCTTATTTTTTTGGCTCTAAACCAATCGAGCGTAAGATTTTCTCTAACGTCACTGGCCCTACATTTTCTTTCGGTTTCTGATTTTCTTTAGCATCTGGACCCTTTTTCAAGAAGTTTTTCTCGATAAAACGAATATCTGTTTCATCTACAACACCATCTTGATTTATATCTCCATCTTTTACAGATACTTTTCCTTTTCCATACGATAAAGCTGCTATTCTAGCATCTTGAATATCTACCATTTTATCGCCGTTTACATCACCTGCAAGGTTATCATCCATATCAGCTCTAAAGTTTTGTCCCACTAATTCTCCGTCTTGCATTTTCCCTATTTTGGTTGTCAGTTTACTATTTAAATGACCTGGCATTTCTACGAAAATATCGTATTCCTTATCGCTTACAGGAACATTATGAATTTCAAATTGTCCATTATCGCTAACCGTTCCTGTATATTTCTTTCCATCCTTGCCAACTGCGTACACTTTTACTCCTAATTTTGTATAATCATTCTTACCTAAATATCCCTCTTCATGTAAAAATGCTTCTGGTCCAATATATCCTGTAATCATTGAATGCTTCGAAATAATAGAGAAGGATTTATCCTTAAACACAGGAATTTCAATACCTTCTGATGTACCAGCTTTTGTGTAAGAGAATTTATCTGCTCCAAATGCAGTTACATCATTAAAATATTCATCGCTTGTCATTTCAAATGTAACATCTAAAAATGGTGTATCTCCATCTAGTCCTTTAAATTCTTTTCCTTCCAATGACGCGCCAACTTTCACCTTGTTTTCCCAAGTTTCTTCTGTATTTATAGCCGGATCTTCTACTTTCAAGTTTAATCCATGTTGTTTTGCATATTCCGTAAGTGCTGAATTTGGTTTCACATCTATAAATTTAAATAGCTGCTTGTTATAAGGAATTTCAAATGTACCTGTCATAAGTTGCCTTACATTATTGAGGCTCAAAGTTAACGTAATTTTTTCGCCCAATTTTATTTTATCTTTGTCATAGCTTGGAACAGCATATTCTGTCCCTTCTTTTACAAAGACGTAATCTTTAAATCCCGTTGCCATATTCCCTGCAGTTGCGAGGTCATATCCAAATAATTTTAAATTTAACGGCTCATTTATTTCCTCTGGAAGTACTCCAAATTTAAAATCACCATTTGCTTGAATTGTATTCAACCAACCTGATGGGAAGGCTGAGTTTTGATAATATACAATTTGATTCGCTTTTTGATCATACTGCAAGCCTTTTGCTTTTAATGCATCTACTGTAGAATCATAAATATTACCATGCACCCATAATGCACGCTGGCCGTCTTCTTCTTTAAACATAGAATCATTGACTTCGTGTATACCAGGTTGTACATCCATAAATTTCATTTCAGGTATAACATTATCAATGATAATGTTATCGCCTTTTGTATACGATTTACCTTCTTTATCATATCCAACAAAGTTCAATTCGTAATCTCCATCAGGCAACATAACAGGTTTATCCCCAATTGGATGAGCTGGATCTCCTGTGAATGGAAGTACATACCCTCCCATACCAGAAAACATCATATATTCAACATTCGGTGTTAGACTACTTGCATTAAGTGTACCAACGACTCCTAATGCCTTCCCTGTCTTTCGGTCCTTCACAACTGCATCAATGGTTTCAAGAGGACTATTTAATTTAAATGTCAAAGGCGAACTTGGTCTTTCCATAAATGGATGGAATTTAGATGCATCTGTTGCCATTGCATCTCTCAGTAAATCTACAGACGCAATCCCTTTTTCTGTGAATTTAACTGCAAATGGTACTTGATATACTTCTTTTTCATTGTTTTTATTTGAAATATGAATATATCCCTCATATCTACCAAATTCAGCGTTTTCTGGAATCATAATTTCAGGGCTAATTTCCTCTGATGTACCAGGAGCTAATTTGATAGAATCTTTTACGTTTAGCTTCACACCATTCTTCGCTGCATCTTGCACACCTACACTTGTAGGTGAAAACTCTACTTCTAATTTAAACTCTTTCCCATCAGTTTTACTGCTGTTCTTAATTAAGACTTTTCGACTATCTTTAATAGGTCCATTTTCAAGTTGATTTTTATACCCAAATGCAATAGAGCCTGTTTTTTCTTCAATTTCTACTTCTTCATCATCTACAACGTTTGATGTTTTATCGACAACCTCGATAGATGTATCTGCATGAACTGCACGATATGCATCAATTCGTCCTGAGCCCACCTCAAATACAGAACGCTCTTCTTTTAAGTCAACTGCGGTATTCATAAGTGCCTCTTTTACTTCAAATGGATTATAGTTTGGATGTTCTTGTAAAATGAGTGCCGCTACCCCTGCAGTATGAGGAGTTGCCATAGATGTACCTGACATACGCCCATACGCTACCGGATAATTTTCTCCATCTTTTGGATCATTAATATATTCAGGAACAGTTGAGAAAATAGACACACCTGGCGCTACAATATCCGGCTTAATATCATCCGTCTTAGTTGCAGGACCGCGGGAGCTGAAATCAGCTAAGTGATCTCCCTCTGTTTTTATATTACTAAGTTCTCCAAATGCTAACGACACATCTCCTTGTACAGCTTTTGCTTGCAATTTCTCACCATCTACTTTTGTTAAGCGGAACGATGGAATAGATGAAGTACTTTCTCCAAGATAACTTGTAATTTCCCCATCTACATTGTTGTATACAATTACCGCCTTTGCGCCTGCTTCCTTAGCGTTTTTAATTTTTTCATCAAATGTAAGCTCACCGCGTTGAATAAGAGCTAACTTTCCTTTTACATCTTTCCCTGTAAAATCATCTGTTTTCCCAAGTCCTGCATATACAACCGATAATGATTGACCTTTCAAATCTTCAATCTTATCAGTAAAGCTTTTTCCAAGTAGCATCATCTTATCCACATGTAAATCACCTGCATCGACGGAGAACGTCGGGATAGTCATTGCAGCGTCACTGGCTCCAACTGTAATCGGAAGTGCTGCTGCACTAGGTGATCCAATGGTACCTTCTTCCGGACCACTATTACCAGCTGCTACTACTGTAACAACACCAGCCAACATCGCATTGTTCACTGCGACAGAAGTAGGATATAAAGGATCATTAATAGACGCACCTAATGATAAATTGATAACATCCATATCGTCTTTTACTGCTTTATCAATTGCAGCAAGAATACCGCTTGTTTGTCCGCTTCCATACGGACCTAATACGCGATATGAATATAAGTCTACATCTGGAGCGACTCCCGTAACCGCGTAATCAACATTATTCTTTTTGTCTGCAGCGATTGTCCCAGCTACATGAGTTCCATGGGATGTATAATATGCACTTCCATCATAAATTTCAGGATATCCCCCAGAATTTTGCCAATCCTTATACGTTGTCTCCATTGGATCAGCATCATTATTAACAAAATCCCATCCTTTTATTGAGTTCGGATCTATTTTACTTGGATCTTCACCTTGTTTTGCACGATATCCTTTATATGCATCTTTCAAATCCGGGTGGTTGTAATCAATACCTGTGTCCAGTACACCCACCTTAATTCCTTTACCTGTTATTTTTTCAGCATGCAGCTTGTCCACACCAATTTGTGGTACGCTATCTGCCATTTTTGGTTCAACAGCCGCCTTAGCTGTTTCTTTCGGTAAATCAATTTTAACCTCATGATCTTCCCATACGCGCTTAACAATACCAGTGCGAACTAAGTCTTCAATCATATTCGCAGGCAACGAAATCGCCACACCATTAAAAGCACTCTTATATTCTCTTGTTATTTTGGCAGATTTAAAATTCTTCCCTTTATCTTTATTCTTTTGAAGCTGTTCAAGCTCTGCTTTAAATCCTTTATGGGATGCCTCTACCTTTTGTTCCGCATTTGAAAGAGCTAACTTTTTCCCTTTAGCCGCTTGTTTTAACACCTCAATCTTACTAGGTGCTTGCTTAAATTCTATAATCACATTCACATTATTAGGACTTGCTGTATTGATACCTGGTGAAATAACAAAACCCGGTTTTGTATCTAACATTTTCAAAGCATTACGTTGTTCCTTTGTAAGACCTTTCAAGATAGCATTTACATCATCAATTCCAGTTAAATTAGATGTATTTACCTCTTCAGCTAATACGTTATATGGAATTCCTTGGGACAATAACATTCCAACTGTTAGTGTTCCAATAAGAACCTTTCCAAATTTCCCTCGTTTCATATTGCATCTCCCCACTATTAAAATTATTTTTCTAACCAAATTGATTCTTAAGCTCCCATTTAGCATTGAAAATTCTATTAATCTTAAACTTTTATTTTGCATCATTAAGAATTTTCAACACTACTACCATCCCTATATAGCTAATCACTTACTTTACTCTCTCTATAAAAGCCCCCCATCATTTATTTTCAATAAAAGATTTTCACAAAATGAATTATTAATAGGATTAAAATATAATTCTATATTTATTATTTCACGTTCTGACTTTTCTGAAAATTAAACAAAAGGAGTATCTTTTTTCTAATGATTCTATACCTACATAGTACAAAAGAACTATCTTGCTCTTTATTCTTTGTAATAAAGAATAAATAAACATGATAGTTCTTTTAAACATTTCTTATTTAATCCAACGGAACCAATTGATTTCGAACAGCATAAATCACCGCTTGCGATCGACTTTTCACATTTAGTTTTTTAAAAATTTTATTGATGTGAATTTTAACTGTTTTATCACTAATATATAGAGCTTCAGCGATTTCTTTATTACTAAGTCCCTTTACTAATTCAAAAAGAATTTCCTTTTCACGTTCCGTCAGTTCATTTTCATTTGATTCTAATTTCATTTTTTGCTGATGATATGTAATTAATTTTTTAGTCATACGCGGATGAATAACTGAATCGCCTCGATATAACATCCGAATTGCTGCTATTACCTGCTCCGATGATGAATCTTTCAATAAATAACCATCAGCACCAGCCTGGAGTGCATCCATTAAATATTCATCATGCTCATACATTGTAAACACAAGTACTCGGCAATTCGGATAATTTTTTTTCACCAACTCTGTAGCTTCAATCCCATTTTTCCCCGGAAGATTAATATCCATCAAAATACAATCTGGTCTGCATTCTTCTACTTTTCCCAATACTCCGTCCCCAGAGCTAGCTTCTCCAACCACTTTCATATCAGATTCATCCTCTAGTATGTTCCGAATTGCGTCTCGTAAAAAAGCATGATCATCCACTACTAATATTTTAATCATTTTACGCACCCCTTGTTTGTGAATCTGGAATTAATAGTGTAATTTTTGTCCCTTTCCCTACAGAACTATCAATCTGTAAAGTAGCCCCTAATTGTTCAGCTTGTTCATTCATATGTAATATACCATAATGTGGCTCATTCTTCGTTTTAACCATAGACTCAAATAGTGAAAAGCCAATCCCATTATCCTTAACCCTTAAAAGCACGTGCTCACTTTGATAGCTAAGTAAAACATCAGTCTTGTCTGCTTGTGCATGTTTTACAATGTTTTGCAAACTCTCTTGTAATGTATCAAAAATAACCCTTTCTTTTGAAAAGCTAAGCGCACGTGCATGACCTCTTTCATGATATGTAATATCTAGTTCATATTCTTGTTTTAAAGATTTTATTTTACTTGCTATCGCCTGCTTTAGCCCTAATTGTTGTGTAGGATATGGTTTTAAAGCATAAATAGAATAGCGAACTTCTCCTAAGCTTCCTCTTAAATCTTTTATACTTTTCTCTACTATTTGCTGCATATCTTTTGGTTTATCACGGTATTTTTTCTGCGCGGATTCTAGTTGGAATATCACCCCGGCTAATGTTTGCGCAATACCATCGTGAATTTCACGGGCGATTCTATTTCTTTCTTCTAAGATCATTCTTTTTTCCTGTTCAGAAATCAATATCCTTGTTTTAACAACGTTAGCTAATTGGTTAGAAAATGTAGCTAACGACTGTACATCTTCCGGAAAGAAACCCGCATTTCTACTTTTCCCTGCAACAAACATTCCGACTAATTCATCATTTACTATAAGAGGAAAATATACAAGTGAGCGTATAACACTATCAAATATTTCATCTCCAGGAGCCGTACCAATTTTCCAATCATTAAATACAAGATTTTTAGAAAGTTCCTCAAACGCCTCATACTTTTCTGAATCATCAGATACATCTAGGCGGACTTTCCCATCTTTTAATAGAATATTCCAGTTCCCATCATCTTTTGTCCATATTACATATGCTTGTATGCCAAAAAAACCTTTAAGTGCTTGTTTAATATGTTTCAAGTTTCCTCCGGTTAATCCTCGACTAATTTCGGTCGTAATAAGAAATAACTCATATAATCGTTCCTTCTCCATCCTTATCCGTACAGAAAAAGAACTAATAACGGAAGTTGCTACAAGTGGAAAAAAGAAAAACAGTACTGTAATCTCGTTTACTTCCACACTATATGTACTAATTAATACGTGCATCAGTGCCGCATAAGAGAAACCAAAAGTTTCGCAAAGAAATACCGTTACAGTTTTTTTATACCACTGATAGATTGAATATGGCTGCGGAAGGAGTATCATTAACAAATCGTAAAAACGATTGTTGAAAAAACAAAAAAACACGCAAAATAATAACAAAGATATTAAATTTCCATACAGAACTGATATATCTATTTTGTTAATTAATAAGGACATACATTTGTTTGAAAACCATTCGGCCAAGATTAAACTAAGTGCATGCTGAGTACTATTAAATAACATTCTTTGTATCGGTGAACGGCGGTGCAGGTGAATAATTAGCGTAACGAGTACAATAGAAATAATAGTTATATGGATTCCAAACTGCCAACTCATAGCGTAAATTATCGGAAAGGTAAGCGAGCTAGTCCCTCTCCAAAATCGTACAGGAAAATACTCTGCAATCCCCATAAATATTAATAACAATATTAGTATTGTTGGATGAGAAGGGATTTTAATTTCAAGTAAAGATATAGTTATAGTAATCAAACCAAGAAAAGAAATAAAATAAAGATAAGAACTAGCAATCTTTTCTCTCATAAAGATAGAATTTACAGCTTTCAAAACAACCCCTTCTTTCTTTATAGAACTTTATTTTCTCTATTATCCAATAAAAAACCGGCACTGGCAAAATGGAAGAACCTCCACTAGCCAATCACCGGCTGTGTACTGCACCTAAAAAGGCAAGACACAATACTAATAGTATAAATTGCCTTTCATAAATTTCCTATTCATCGAATGATGTAATTATTTATACCGCTAGGCTTATCCTCTATAGTACAAAAGATTTATCTCAACACCGCTAATCTAATATATACTTTCTTTCCATCCCCTACTTCTCATTTTCTTTAGTTTAAAAGATGACGTAACGTAACTTTCAAGCTACTTATTTTCAAATAATACAAGCATAAATTTCTCACAAAAAGCAAAAATTAACAGAAGCGACTTTATTCTAAAAGAGGTGGAAATTATGACAGAGCAAAAAGAACAACAAAAGAGTGAAAATCAAAAGCATATGTTTCCATCGCTTCCGGAAAATATTAATTACATTGAAAATAAACTCTGTCATTCAGATGATATAAAAAAATTAGATATCCCTTTTCAAAACGGAAAAGGAACGATTATATATATCGAATCTTTAGCAGATCCAAATTTAATTCATCAATTAGCTCTTGAGCCATTATTAACGCGGTCGGATTTATCTTTAGATAAAGCTTTTTCCACATTAAATATGAAAATAGAAACGAATTTAAATTATGGGGTGCAGCTTTTATTACAAGGAAAATCATTATATTTTCACGAACATGTCGATAGTTTTTGTATTTTCGAAACAGCTCTATCTTTAAAAAGAGATATAACAGAGCCGGATAATGAAGGCATTGTACGTGGACCACATACCGGTTTTGTAGAAGATTTAGCAACCAATTTAGCTTCTATTCGTAAACTCATAAAAAGCCCAAATGTCGTCGTTAAATATTTCACACTTGGTGAAGAAATGCACACGAAAGTAGCAATTGCTTATATTCAAAATATAGCTAATGACGATCTCGTTGCAGAAGTAAAAAGAAGATTGGAAATGATTAAGACAGACGCACTCATGCCACCAGGCTACATACAGGAATTTATAGAAGATACATCTTTCTCACCCTTTCCGCAGCAATTAAATACAGAACGCCCAGATAGAACCGCCGCTAATTTAATGGAAGGACGAGTTGCTATTTTATCTGACGGAGACCCAACAGCGCTCATCGTACCTGTTACGTTATTCGCTTTCTATCAATCACCTGATGATTATAATAATCGCTGGATTGTCGGTTCTTTCGTCCGAATGATTCGCTTAGTGAGTTTTTTAATTGCCTTTCTCTTACCAGCTATATATATCGCAACAGTTGCTTTTCATCCTGATGTGTTGCCACTCGAACTCGTTTATACAATTAAAGCTTCATTAGAAAAAGTACCACTTCCCCCCATTTTTGAGGCTCTCTTAATGGAGTTAATTTTCGAGTTATTACGGGAAGCTGGTATTCGTCTGCCGAGCCGCGTTGGACAAACAATCGGTATTGTAGGTGGTTTAGTCATTGGTGATGCGATTGTAAAAGCCGGACTTGTTTCTTATACGATGATCATCGTTGTAGCTTTAACTGCAATCTCATCTTTTCTCGTTCCATCAAACGATATGAGTTCAGCAGTTCGCATCCTTCGTTTTCCATTAATGATTCTTGCTGCTATATTCGGATATGTCGGAATATCATTCGGTCTAATTATAACTTTCGTTCATTTATGTCAGTTACATTCATTTCATACACCATATCTTTCTCCCATTGCCCCAATGCGGATAAAAGATATGAAAGATTCTTTTGTAAGATTCCCAATTTGGTCATTTTGGGAACGACCTCATGATCCAAAGCCGAAAAAAATGCAACGACAACATGTAACGAGAGAGGATGAGAACGGTGACAAACACGCAAAGTAAAATTTCACTTGTTCAATTTACTTTTTTCGTTATTCAATGCCAAATCGGGGTTGGTATCCTTTCTCTACCAAATCGTCTTCACCCGATAGCGAAAGGTGGTGGCTGGATTTCTGTTCTCATCGCTGGGCTTGCCATTCAACTTATCATTTTACTTATGTGGCTTTTCTTAAAACGATTTCCTGATGCTGATATGTATGAAAGTGTTTGTATGCTATTTGGTAATAAATTTGGAAAACTATTAGGTTTTGCTTATGTTTTTTATTTTACCCTTATCGGTATGACGGTTATGTTAAATGCTTGTAATGTCATTAAAGTTTGGATATTACAAGCAACTCCTTGGTCTGCCATTCTCATACTATTTACAATAGCTTGTTGCTATGTAGCCTATAACACATTTAAAGTCATCGTACGGTTTTATGTCATGGCTTCTATTCTTATTTTCCCAATGGCACTGTTAATTGGACTTGGGCTCTCACGGGCTGACTTTTCTTATATTTTTCCCATTACAGAAGCTGGATGGTGGAATATTATTCAAGCATCGAAAGAAACAATTACAGCTATGTATGGTTTTGAAATTATTCTTATCGCTTTCCCAAAAGTAAATGGGACTGCTGTGGCAAAACTAAAGGCAATTTCTATCGCTAATGGATTTGTGACTCTCTTTTATACTTTTACTGTTTGGATTTGCTTTATCGTATTTAGTCCAAAGCAAGTTGAGCTTATTCCAGAACCAGTTGCTTACTTATTGCGCTCTTTACATATCGGGATTATAGACCGAACTGATTTACTATTCATACCAATTTGGATGATAACAGTTGTAGCTTCTATTGCTAGTTATTATTGCGCTGCTTCTATCGGAATTGGACATATATTCAATCTTGCTAATCATAAACAAGCTGTTCCAATCGTTGGAATTATTGCGTTTAGTGTAGCCTTATTTATAGATACACCTGAAGAATTAAAAGTAATTGCAACTTTCACTGATAAGTTCACCTATATTTTCATCGTTGTCCTCCCTCTTTTATTTCTACTTTATTCAGTAATAAGAAAGAAGAAAGGAGAACAGTATGTTCAAAAAAAGGGTTAAATTATTTTTTATATTATGTACTAGTTCATTCCTTTCTGGCTGTTGGGATCAAGAACCATTAAGAGAAGCGAGATTAGCTTATAGTATTGGATATGATATTACGGAAGAGAATAAACTACAGCAAACGCTTGAACTCGTAAAAAGTTCAAGCGGAGAGCAATCTTCATTCGAGAATGAAATACATTCAGCAAACGGGTATAACATACGGGATACAAGCGATGCCCTAAAAAAAAATGTGACTGGTAATATTCGCTACTTCAAATATGGTGTTCAATTACTAGGAACCAAAATTCTAAAAAAGGGTATACTACCCTATTTAGATGTCAGCTTTCGGGACCCAACAAACCCAACTGCTTTAGTAAAACTTATTGCAGTAGAGGGTGAAACATCCGAGATACTAGAAAAAAAGAAAGTAGGAAATTTACTAATTGGAGATTTTCTAAAGAAAAAAGTGAAAAGCTTAGAAGATATGAGTGTATTTCCAAAAGAAACTTTAGAAACAGCTGCTACAAAAATGTTAGATCCCGGTAAAGACTTTACCCTCCCTTCTATAAAAATAAAAGGAAAAGAAGTAATTACAAACGGGTTAGCTTTATTTAACAATGATAAATTAACTGGGCATTTACCTTTGAAACAATCTGTTTTATTCGTATTATTAACCGGAAAAATGGGAACAAGCGCTCGTATAACCCAAAAACTTACTAGCGATGAATCAGAGAAAACATCTGATTATTTAACAATGGAAATTAGCAATCGAAAGTTAAAACGAGACTTAAAAATAACAACAGATAAAAAAGGAAATGTTTATGCTCACATTAAGCTCCAACTAAAAGTAATAGCACTTGAAGCCCCAAGAGATAATATTTATAAAATGGGAGAACGAAAAAAACTAAATAAAGACTTATCGAAACAACTTACGAAAGAAGCGAAAAAAATAACAAACAAACTACAAAAAGCAAATTGTGATGCTTTCGGTATTGGAAGACATCTTATCGCATATCATCCTGACTTATGGAAGAAAAAAAATTGGAATAAAGATTATGCAAAAGTAAAATTCAAACCAGAAGTAGACGTAAATATTTTGTATAGTGGTGTCTTAAAATAAAAAGGTTGTATGCCGCGTGGGCATACAACCTTTTATTTCGTATATCGATATATAATTGATTCATATGATCTTAAGTTAAGTTTTGTAATATCCTTGCTGGAATCTTTATAATTCGACAGTAGTACTTCTTGTTTCATTCCATCTAATTGAACATGGGCTGGTACAGAATACGTTATTTCTTCTCCATAGAAGTTATTAATAATAAGTAATACTTCATTATTTACAGTACGTGTATATGCCCAAATCTTAGGGTGATTTTCATCTAAAATAGCATATTCTCCTTCTGTAATAACATCGTAAGTTTTTCTAAGTTCAATTAACTTTTTATAATGATAAAATACAGACTCCTTATCTTGTAATGCTTTCTCTACGTTTATTTCTTTAAAGGTTTCAGCTACTGAAATCCAAGGAGCACTTGTTGTAAAACCACTATTCACCTCTTCATTCCACTGCATCGGAGTACGAGAATTGTCACGAGATTTTTGTTTTAAAATCCCTATAATCTCTTCTTTTAATAAGCCTTCTTCCTGCTTTATATCATATATATTTAACGATTCCACATCCCGATACTGCTCGATGGATTCGAATTTAGGATTCGTCATACCTATTTCTTCTCCTTGATAAATGTAAGGCGTTCCTTGCAGCATGTGCATAGCTGTCGCTAACATTTTCGCAGATTCATTTCGGTACTTCCCATCATCACCGAAGCGTGACACGATGCGAGGCTGGTCATGGTTACACCAGAATAATGCATTCCATCCCCCGCCCTTTTGCATTTCAATTTGCCAGTTAGACATAATTTCTTTTAATTTAATAAAATCAAAATCAGCTTTCGTCCACTTATCACCATTCGGATAATCTACTTTCAAATGATGGAAACTAAACGTCATACTCAGTTCATTGCGCTCAGGGTTTGAGTATTTAATACAATTATCAATTGTCGTCGATGACATTTCTCCAACTGTAATTACCTCTTTCCCTTCAAATACATTTCTATTCATCTCTTGTAAATATTCATGAACACGCGGACCATCCGTATAATATTTACGTCCATCACTTGTCGCGGTACTTCCGTCATCGCTTAAGAAACGTTGGTCTTTTGAAATTAAGTTAATAACATCAAGGCGGAATCCAGTTACCCCTTTATCAAGCCAAAAGCGCATCATATCGTACACTTCTTCACGAAGCTTTTCATTTTCCCAATTTAAATCTGCTTGTGTCTCATCAAATAAATGTAAAAAATATTGCTTAGTCTTTTCATCGTACTTCCAAGCGGATCCACCAAACTTAGACTGCCAATTATTTTTTTCATCACGCCAAATGTAATAATTGCGATATGGACTATTTTTATCTTCTTTTGCTTCCTTAAACCACTTATGCTCCGTCGAACTATGGTTTACAACGATATCAAGCATAATTTCAATGTCACGTTCTTTCGCTTTTTCTAGAAGCTCTTCAAACTCTTCCATCGTTCCGTAAGATGGATCAATGCTATAATAATCACTTACATCGTACCCATTATCATTTTGTGGTGATTGGTATATCGGTGTTAACCAAATATAATCCACTCCGAGTTTTTTTAAATAATCTAGTTTCTCTGTAACCCCTTTTATATCACCGGTTTCTTTATTGTAATAACTATTAAAGCTCTTCGGATAAATTTGATAGACTACACTTTTATGCCAATCCTTCATGTTTAACTTCCTCCTACTTCTGTTTAACTCTTTTTGCAAATAACCATGTTAACGTAAATGGGATTACAACTGCGATAATCATTCCTACAATAAACATTGGAATCGATTTCGGAATGATCGAAATAAATGCTGGCAATCCGCCAATTCCGATAGCAGGTGCTAATACACCATTTAATGTAATGAATATCGCTGCCACAGCAGATCCTATAATTGCTGCATAAAACGGAAACTTATTTCGTAAATTCACACCAAACATCGCTGGCTCTGTAATACCGAAGTACGCGGAAATTGCTGATGTCGATGCCATACTTTTATCATTTTGATTTTTAGAAATCCAGAACATTGCAAGTGCCGCACTACCTTGCGCAATGTTAGAAAGAGCGATCATCGGCCAAATAAATGTACCGCCGTGTTGTGCAATTAATTGTAGATCAATAGCAATAAACATATGATGCATACCTGTAATTACAAGTGGTGCATACAATGCTCCAAATAATACTGCTCCAACTACTGGTACTGTTTCATATACGCCTACTAATCCAGCTGTTAATAAATCTCCGATATGACGTGTAACTGGACCGATAATTCCTAATGCTAATACACCTGTTACAACGATTGTTGTAATTGGTACAACTAATAATTGAATTGCATTTGGTACATGTTTCTTTAAGAAAATCTCTACTTTACTCAATACAAATGCTGCTACTAACACCGGTAAAATTTGACCTTGATATCCTACCTTTTCAATTTGGAACAATCCTAAAATATTGAAGTACTCAATCTTTTGACCCTCTAAACCAGTCGCTGCTTTTCCATAATCCCAGGCGTTTAATAAGGCCGGATGCACAAGCATTAAGCCCATAACAATACCTAGTATTGGACTACCACCAAAACGCTTCGTTGCTGACCAACCGACAAGTGCTGGTAAGAATACGAATGCTGTATTGGCCATCATATTAATTAAATCCCAAAGCCCACCTAAATTCGGATAAACATCTAATAAATTTTTACCATCAAAAAATAAGTCCTTTGCCCCTAATAAATTGTTAATCCCCATTAGTAAACCAGCTGTTACGATTGCTGGTAATATCGGCATAAATACATCTGAAAATACTTTTACAAACTTTTGAGCTGGATTTAACTTTTGATTTCCAGAATCTTTCACGTCAGCCACTGTCGCTTCCTTCATACCTGCAAGCGTTATCAATTCAGCGTAAACACGATCTACATCCCCTGGACCAATTACAATTTGAAATATTCCAGCATTATGAAACGCTCCCTTTACTAATGAAACAGACTGTAATTTATCATTATCTATTTTACTTTCATCTTTTAAAGCGATACGGAGCCTCGTTACACAGTGCGCAGCTTGTTCAATATTGTCTTTCCCACCAATATACTGCAACACTTCCTCTGCTGTTTTACGATAGTCTTTCCCCATATTCCCGTCCCTCTTTTCTTTTTTTGATACCGTTTACACTTACATATTAACTCGTATATATAAGTTAGTCAACACTCGTATATACGAGTTGATGTTTTTTTTATAAAAAAAAAGATGAAACGTTATTTCGTTTCACCTCTTTACTTTCTTCGCGCCACATCCGAAAAGTGAAAAATATCTAAGCGGTGACGTGATTCCGTATATTCGAACTGACTCCCATCATATAAATGAGTAAAGTTTTTCACAACGACAACATAATCTGTGCCATTTAAATCTAAATACTTTCGGTCATCATCTGTACACGGCTGCACTTCAATTACCCTCTGCGAATAACTAATATGTAGCCCTAATTCTTTCTCAATGTATTTATAAATTGATGCCATTGCAATTTCTCTCGTTAATCCTGGAATAAACTCAGATACAAAATGATTTATATCTAAAATTACTTTTTCTCCATCAATATTTCGTACACGTTTAATATGATCTATTTCTGTTTTTTCTTTCACGTTTAATAATTTTGCAACCTCTTTTGTCGCTTCTTCTTTCTCCATTTCCACGACTTCTGTAATACAATGACGTCCTAGACGCTCATTTTCTTCTTGAAAACTTACAATGCCACCGAAGTTAAACTCAATATTTTTTCGCTTTAATACAAAAACACCTTTTCCATGAATTTTTTGCACATATCCACGCTCTTGTAATAAATCTACTGCTTTTCTTACAGTACCTCGGCTTGCCTCATACTGCTTCATTAATTCTGTTTCTGATGGGATTTTGCATCCCTCTTTTAAGTGCTTATTATCAATAGACTTACTGATTTCTATATAAATTTGCTCATACTTACTCATCATCTACAATAGCCCCTTGTCACCTTCTAATTCTATATGTATTATACCATGCTACACTCTTCTGCCAATCTCTCACTTATTTTCCAATACAAGAAAAATATAGGTAAATATTTAATCTCTAAAACGTATTTTTATAAAAGTTTTTATATTTTTCTTTTCATTCAAAAAAACATGTAGTATACTAACTTCAAAATCAGAGGAGAAAGGGAGCAAAGAACTATGCTTACTTATACAACAATTGTAGTTACATTTGCACAAAAACATCATCATCATACGTAACCCTTGAAACCTAGCGGAAAATTTACGCGTAGGTACAAGGGTTATTCCCGTTGTACCTACGCTTTGGCGAAGAGCCATGTAGGTATTTTTTATCTACATGGCTCTTTTTTTATTGCCAAAAAGCTAGTAAAAAATGATGTTTAAGCAAATCTTACTACAAAGGAGTTAACAAAAATGGAAACGAAAAAATGGGGATTATGGGTTTTAACAGCTTTTGTTATCGGGAATATGGTTGGCGGTGGCGTATTTATGCTCCCAGCAAATTTAGCACAAGTATCAGGTCCAATGGGTTCTACACTCGCATGGAGTATTACAGGACTTGGCGTATTTATGATTGCACTCGTATTTGGAAATTTAGCAATTCGAAAACCAGAATTAAAAGCAGGACCACAAAGTTACGCTCAAGCGATGTTTCCTTCAAAAAAAGCAGGTAAAGTTGCAGGGTATAGTATGGCGTGGGGATATTGGGCTGCGAACTGGGCAGCAACAGCATCTGTTATTATTTCCTTTGCTGGATATTTATCAACATTTTTTCCAGTTTTACAAAGTAAGCAAATTCTCTTTTCAATAAATGGATTTTCACTAGAACTAGGAAAAGGGTTAACTTTTCTAGTATGTAGCCTTATGTTATGGGGAATTCAATATATTCTTTCTCAAAATATTGATCGAGCTGGAAATATGAATCTTCTTGCTACCATTGCAAAAATTATCGGATTTACAATGTTTATTGTGATTACATTATTCATTTTCAACGCCTCTAATTTCGGAGACGGTCAAACATTTATGAATGAAGCTGGACAATCCATCTCGTTAGGTGGACAAATCAATTCAGCTGCTATTGCAACACTTTGGGCGTTTATCGGCATCGAATCAGCAGTTATGCTTTCTAACCGCGCAAAATCACAGCGTGATGTAAAAAAAGCTACAATTTTCGGCCTAATTATTGCTCTTATTATTTACATGTCAATTACTTTACTTACAATGGGAGCTCTCTCGCAAGAAGCTTTAAAAGAGTCTCAAAAACCATTAGTAGACGCATTAAATTTAGCAATCGGCAATAAAGGCGCATATATAATGGCGTTACTAGCACTTGTATCTTTATTCGGATCTACTGTTGGCTGGATTGTTGTTAGTTCAGAAGTACCTTACCAGGCTGCCAAAAATGGACTTTTCCCTAAGTTTTTCAGTAAAACAAATAAAAAGGGTAGTCCTTCAAAATCATTATTTATTACAAATGTGATGACACAAATCTTCTTATTCTCAACGATTTCTGGCACTGTTTCAGAAGCATATAATTTCGCTATCGTTGTAGCAACATTAGCTTATTTAATTCCATACCTTGTTTCTACTCTGTACCAATTTAAATTGGTTATTACAGGAGAAACGTATGATATAATGCCAGGATCTCGAATAAAAGACGGGGTTATTACTACATTAGCATTTGTATACTCTATTTGGGTTATCAAAACGGGAACTGCTGATTTAAAAACGTTCTTCTTAGGAATTGGATTGTTTATATTAGGTCTTATTCTTTATCCCGTATTAATGAAAAACTCACAAAAAACGAATTAAAAAAAGAGAAGCTTTTAGCTTCTCTTTTCTATTAAAAATCCGTAATTAACTTTTCTTTTAACTCTCCTACGGATAAAGGTTTTGCATAATAAAATCCTTGTACATAGTCACAGCCCATGGATTGTAATAAACTTTCTTGTTCTACCGTTTCTACCCCTTCAGCAACTACTGCTAAATTTAAACTATGGGCAATTTCAATAACAGATTTTACAATCGTTCTTTCTGGCTGTGCATGATCATAATGAAATTCACGAATAAAATTACGATCAATTTTTACGATATCAAGTGGCAATTGTTTTAAATAATACAATGAGGAATAGCCAGTTCCAAAATCGTCTAAAGCAATTAATACGCCCATACTTCTTAATTCTTGTAATGTAGCGATAATATAATCAAAATGGCGAACAGCAATACTTTCCGTTATTTCTAAAATTAAACGATTCGGAGGAAAACCAGTTCTCCTTAAGATGCTACGTACAGACAAAATAAAACGCTTCTGCATTAATTGTTGTATGGATAAATTCACAGATAACCTTAATCCTTCTTGGTAATCCGGTAATGTTTTAAACAGGCGACACGATTTTTCTAATACCCAATCTCCTAATTTTATAATAAGTCCAGATTCTTCAGCTACTGGAATAAATTCGCTTGGTGAAATAGGCCCTTCTTCTGTCATACAGCGCACTAGAGCCTCAATGCCAGTATATTTCTTCGTTTTCAAATCAATGATAGGTTGTAATACTACATCTAATTCTTCATCACGAATTGCCTTTTGCAAAGCAAACTCGATTTTCATTCTACGATTTATTTTTGCACGTAACTCATCTGTAAAGAAACACGCCGCATTTCTTCCCTGTTCTTTCGCACTATACATAGCTAAATCCGAATTTTTCAATAGTGTTTCCACGTCTTGTCCATCTTGTGGATATGAACAAAGTCCTAGACTAGCTGAAATGTATACTTCATGACCTTCAAGCATAAATGGTGCCTGAAAACATGACAACACCGATGTCGCTAACTGCCGCATCTCATCTTGTGTATGTTCATTTGTTAACAGCACAAATTCGTCGCCACCTAGCCTAGCCAGAACATCTTTCTCTCCTAACACATAATGCAACCGTGAAGCAACTTCGCTTAAAAGTAAATCTCCTATCATATGACCTAACGTATCATTTACTAATTTAAAACGATCTAAGTCAAAGTATATTATGCCAAATTCCTTTTTCCCTGCAATCAGTTCATTAACAGTCGTTATTAGCTGTAATCGGTTCGGTAAACTCGTTAAAGCATCATGATATGCAAGTTCCCTATAACGGCTTTCACTCAATCGTAATCTCTGTTCTGCTTCTTTTCTACTACTAATGTCATTTCGGATCGCGATAAATTGATACGGCTCTCCTTTTTCGTTTAAAAATGGAACAATTGTGGTTTTAACCCAATAATATGTACCATCTTTTGCTTGATTTTGGATTTCACCTCTCCATACTTTCCCATTCAAAATACGCTTCCATAAGTTTTGAAAAAAAGTTTTCGGATGATATCCTGAATTTAAAATACGATGATCTTTTCCTATTAACTCTTCTCTTTTATATTTGGAGATTTCACAAAACTTATCATTTACATATGTAATAAGACCTTTTCGGTCTGTAATTGCAACAATTGAAGACTCATCTAATGCTAACTTTAAATCTCGCAATGAAGAGTCATATAATGCATGACCTCTTTGTTCTAGCATGCGCATCTCTCCTTGCTTCCTATCTAACTAAAACACAACTTGTTTCTTTTCATAGAAATAGAGATATTTCATTTTCTAATAATAACCCTTTACATACATCACATTTTGAATTATGCCGATTAAAATAACATAATATTATTTGTAAAAAAAAGCAATATAATACCGTTCCAATTATAATTAGTAGCTTCTCATCTCCCTAATTAGCTTGCCTTATTATACCGCATTCCTTTAACTTGCTCTATGCAACCCTTGTTTCCTACTCATTCCACTCGCGTCTAACCTCTATGCTTTTTAATAGCAAAATAGACATTAGAACATACTATATAACTATTCACGAATAATAATATAAAAGTTTAAATTGGTATATATGTTTTTGAATTACAATAATAAAATATTAACATATTTTTACCTTTATTTTGGAAGTATTTCATAAATAAATATAGTATTAAACAAAAAAGAGGATAACCTCTTTTTTGTTTAATACTGATATGGTATTTGCTGATAACCTGGGTATGGAACTGGATATGGTGCTGGATATGTTACTGGGTACGGTGCTGGATAATAACCTCCACTTGCTGCACCCGTTAATGCACCTGCTGTAAGCCCACCTAACATACCTCCCGCAAAACTTCCTGGGAAAAATCCGCCGCCCCATGAGCCGCCTCCACCCCAGCCCCATCCACCACCGTGATGATGATGGTGATGATCATAATGGTTGTGTCCTCCATGATGATTATGTCCGCCATTATGATGGTGTCCTCCATGATGATTGCGATAATACACTCCGTTATTTTCTATATAATTCATTATTCACCTCTCCCTTTCAATTTCCTCACTTTAATATTGTATGAATAATACGGATCTTGTTGGTAATCTGGATAATAAGCATAATTCGAGTAATATGGATAACCATATCCGCCATGACCAAATCCTCCAATTGGACGACCATACATTTTATTCATCCCTTTTGCTATATAAAGTGAAATTTTAATCGGCGCGGGCTTTGTCCCTCCCCCACTGATTATTAGCCCAAATCAATCGGGCATTTATGGACAATCATTTCCCGCCTAACTTCCTTGCACTCATCGAATTTTGAGATGGGATTTTTACTACCCAGCAAATAACGGGATAACAACGTAACAATATACTGTATGTAGGACAAATGCGGAAAGTATAGGACAAATGTCTATATTTTGTAAAAAAAACAAAACACTTTATAATAAGGATGTCAGATTATATCTTCTATTTAAGAAGTCTATATTTAAGAAAGATTAGAGGAATTATATAGAAATGAAGAAACCTATCGTTCAATTATTATTAATATTTACAATCGTATCTATCGTTCTTTTCCTATTAAATACATCGGTTATTTCGTTATATACGTTTGTCGGTGCTCTATGGTCCATCACAATCGTAGGAATTTCATTCGTTATTTTTATAGAAAATAGATCTCCCCAAAGTACTTTAGCTTGGTTTTTAGTATTAGCACTTCTTCCCGTTGTAGGTGTACTTTTATACTCTATTTTCGGGCGTAGCCGTTGGAGAAGAAAAAAACATCTCCATCGTTCAGAAGAACAAAGAAAATTATTCCGCGAAATATTAGAAGGAAGACGACTAGAATTATCACTCACAGTCCCATTACATGAACGTTCCATACATTTAACAGAAGTCGTACAAAAATTTGGAGGCGGGCCTGCCGCAGATAGAACGACGACAAAACTTTTAACAAACGGCGATCAAACCTTTTCAGAAATTTTGCAAGCAATCGAGAATGCAAAACATCACATACATATTCAATACTATATTTATAAATCTGATGAGATTGGTACAAAAGTACGAGATGCTTTAATACAAAAGGCAAGCGAGGGTGTTATTGTACGCTTCCTTTATGATGGACTCGGAAGTAATACGTTAAGACGACGATTTTTACAACCTATGAAAAAAGCTGGAATTGAAATTGTCGAATTTGACCCTATTTTTTCAGCTTGGTTACTGGAGACAGTTAATTATCGTAATCATCGTAAAATCGTCATTTTAGATGGAGAAATTGGTTTTACCGGAGGGCTTAACGTAGGTGATGAATATCTTGGTCGCTCAAAAAAATTCCCTGTTTGGCGTGATAGTCATTTAAAAATAGAAGGAAAAGCATTGTATAAATTACAAGCCATCTTTCTAGAAGATTGGCTTTATGCGTCTAGTGGATTGAATACTTATTCTTGGGATCAATTTATGAATAGACAATACTTCCCAGGAAAAGAAATTCTGGATGCAACAGGTGCGGTGCAAATTGTAGCAAGTGGACCAAGCTCAGATGATAAAAGCATTCGTAATACATTACTAGCTGTTATGGGCTCAGCCAAAAAATCTATTTGGATCGCTACACCATACTTTATTCCGGATCAAGAAACTTTAACATTATTACGCTTAAGTGCAATATCTGGCATAGATGTACGCATTTTATATCCTGGTAAGAGTGATAGTATTATTAGCGATCAAGCATCTCAATCCTATTTCACTCCACTTTTAAAAGCCGGTGCTTCTATTTACAGTTATAAAGATGGATTTATGCACGCAAAGATTGTACTCGTTGACGATAAAATTGCAACAATCGGAACAGCAAATATGGATGTACGTAGCTTTGAATTAAATTATGAAATTATTAGCGTACTCTATGAATCAGAAACCGTTCATGATATTAAACGCGATTTTGAAGAAGACTTTAAACACTCTACTGAAATTAAATGGAACTCATTCCAAAAAAGAAGTATCAAAAAAAGAATATTAGAGTCCTTTATGCGACTGATTTCTCCTTTACTATAAGCAATCAATGTGATATTGATTGCTTTTTCTTTTATATCTCCCCCTTCTCCTTTTCTTTGCATACCATATTAAAACAAGTTATCATAAGATGTATTACTTTATGAAAATAATGTTAGGTGGGAAATACATGTTAGAACAATTTCATATACATTCTGATTTAAAACAGCAGCTTTCTACAATTCATGAAAAGAATAAACAAGAAGCTGGTGAAAATGCTCATTTAATCGGTACTAAAATATATAAAGCATCTGATAACAGCATTATCGAAGATGCTATTACAGCACTTCTTCTTGGCAAAAATATTCTATTAAAAGGACCAACTGGTAGTGGTAAAACGGTACTAGCGGAAACTCTTTCTTCTTTATTCCAAAAACCAATGCATAGCATTAACTGTTCTGTCGATTTAGATGTGGAAGGTATTTTAGGATACAACACATTACAAACGAAAGACGGGGCATCTGAAGTTACGTTCGTTAACGGTCCTCTTATGAAAGCAATGAAGAACGGTCACTTCCTATATATTGATGAAATCAATATGGCAAAACCTGAAACGTTACCACTTCTTCACGGTGCACTAGATTACCGTAAAATGATTACAAACCCATTTACACAAGAAGTTGTATACGGTGATGACGAATATCGCGTAATTGCTGCGATTAACGAAGGTTACGTTGGGACAAGTGAACTAAACGAAGCATTAAAAAACCGTTTTGTTATTATTGAAGTTCCTTATATTCAAGGTGACACATTAAAAGAACTATTACTATCTGAATCAAAATTAAATGATGTTGCAACAATTGAAAAGTTCGTTGCATTTGCAAGCGACCTTATGCCTTTAGCTCGTGATGGCCGTGTAAGTGAAGAAGCAGCAAGTATTCGTGGTATTATCGACGCATGCGATTTAGGTGTATATATTCCTGTTATGCGCGCTATTGAGCGAAGCATTATTGCGAAATTAAATGATGAAACAGAACAAATGACTGTCCGTGAATTAGCAGAAAGTTATTTCTTTGAGGGATAATTCATGAGACAAATTTTTAGTGACAAAAAAATTGATGCGTCGCTGTTTCTACAAATGGAAAACTTAATGTATGCCCTTCTAAAAGAAGACGATGCCTATCTTGAATATGGCTATAAAGCATACTACGACGAAATTGAAAAAAAGGTTGTCATTAGTCACTTTTGGGATGATCGAAAAGAAGAAGATACAGTAATCGGATTAAAAAGCGAAGTGTTCTTAAAAGCACTTGGTAATAAACATTACTCGGACATGGCTTTAATTCGTTCTTACGCGATTGAATTACAAGAATCGCCCCTAAAGAAGTTCTTAACACAATTATTTGTTCTATTAGAAGATTTACGTGTCGAGGAAATCGTAAAAAACTTACGACCTGGCACGAAACATATTTTTAAACGCCGAAAAGAAATGTACCGCAATTACTTCGGCTCACAAAATGAAATAAACCGCGTTCGTAACTATCACGGTGATCGTCTATTTTGTCTATGTTACCTTTCATTAACGAGCGATAAATATGAAATGTTTACTAATGAATATTTCGAGCAAATTGAAGTAATTTTGCATGAGACATTCCAAGCCCGTAATACGGAAGATATTATGTATATCGTTGAGAAAATTCGCTACCGCTTAGAGGAGCTTCTTGAAAATGATATGCTTAACAATTATTTCGGACATGCTCCGCTTTATTTATCTGTCATTGCAGATGAAAAGAACTGCCGCGTTGAAGATTTAGCAAATGATGATACACAGCTCATAGATGACGATGACAATAAAAACAAAATGGATGAAAGCTTCTCCACATGGCATCGTGAAAATAAAAATAACGAAAACGAGAACTTTTTACGCTTTGAATTAGAAAGCGGAACAAAAACAAACATGATGGGTGATACTGCTCGTGAATCAGAAGATGGCGATCAAGCACTTGGTTCTGTACAAGGTACTTCTCAAAAAAGTACACAATCCAACTTTGATGGTGCTGATACAGAAGAAGCAAGAGCTTCACACGCTTCTAGCCAAAGCGAGGGTGCATATGGTAAGTATAATGTAGGTGCCTCTCATACATTTAAAGAAGCTCGCAAATCAAATCCTGACGAGAAAAAAGATTACCAAGCTATCAAATCAGTCGTTAATAAAGATGTAAAAGAATTAAAGAAAATTATCGAAAAAACGATTGAAAATAAAACGAATGCAAATAGTGATAAATACTACGGAAGACTTCGGAAGAAATTCCTTCGTATTTATACTGAAAAGCAGCCGCGCATGTTTTATAAAAAAGGACAAGAATCGCAAGAGCTCGACGTTGCATTCCAACTATTAGTGGATTGTTCTGGTTCTATGTATAACAAAATGGAAGAAACGAAGAAGAGTGTTGTCTTATTCCATGAAGCGTTGAAATCTTTAAAAATCCCGCACGCTATTAGCGGATTTTGGGAAGATGCTTCTAGTGCTAAACCTGAAGATAAACCGAACGTTATCCATGAGGTTGTAAATTACAAAAACTCAACGTTACCAAACGTTGGTCCAGAAATTATGCAACTTCGTGAAGAAGAAGATAACCGCGACGGATATATTATTCGTATCGTTTCTGAAAAGCTTGCGAAAAGACCAGAAAAACATAAATTTCTATTAGTCTTCACAGACGGTGAACCTTCTGCCCTAGACTATCAACAAGACGGAATTTTAGATACGCATGAAGCTGTGAAACTCGCTCGTAAAAGTGGTATGGAAGTAATCGGTATCTTCATCGAAGAAGGCGAAGTGAAAGAAGCAACTTATCAATTAATGAAAAACATTTATAATCATCACTTCTTAGTTGCAAATCATGCTGAAGATTTACGATTGAAGATTAAACCATTGCTGAAAAAACTATTACTGAAGACGATTGAATAGAAAAAGGAGCCTTTTGGCTCCTTTTTCTCGTTCAATTACTTTTTTTCTGGTTGAAACTTGTATGGAATAGCTACTTCTAACAATGACTCGAATCCTCCATCGTAGAATGGGAATCGTTCAGTTGCGATTGTTCGCTCCACCCACTCTATCGCAGAAATTTCTCCCTCATCTTCTGCATGTACCTCGCCCGTTAGTACTTTCGCTCGAAATGTAAAAAGTAGTGCGTGATTCCCGGATTCTTCAAAGAATTTTTCATTGATTGCAACAAGTCCACCTGCCATAGCAGTTAAACCTGTCTCTTCTTTTACTTCCCTTACTAGAGCTTCCTCTAACGTCTCACGCTTTTCAACAGCCCCGCCTGGCAATGACCAAACGTTTTGTTCTACATTATGTACCATTAATATTTTATCTGTTTCTTCGTCATGTATTAGTGCATATACGACATCAACTCTTTGCATGTTATTTTCACCCTCTCAAAAAGAATGAAGAGCCGATTCCTAAGAATCGACCCTTCCTATTAATTCATCACTAACTCAGCTGTGAGCTTTTTTTTTAACTTAGCCAACATGTCCGTTGTCATTTTGTCTAAATCGTATTCTGCTTTAAAGCCCCACTCTTTCATTGCTGCTGTTGCATCAATAGAGTTTGGCCAGCTATCAGCGATTGTTTGACGAGCTGGATCTACTGCGTAATCCATTGTAAACGTCGGAATGTGTTTACGAATTGATGCTGCAATTTGCTCTGGCTCGAAGCTCATTGCTGTAATGTTGAACGCATTTCTATGCACTAGCTTACTTGAATCAGCTTCCATTAATGAAATGATCGCTTGTAAAGCATCTGGCATATACATCATATCCATGTACGTTCCTTCAGCAATGTATGAGGTGTATGCACCTTTTTTAATCGCCTCATAATAAATTTCAACTGCATAGTCAGTTGTTCCGCCTCCTGGAGGAGCTACGTAAGAAATTAAGCCTGGGAAGCGTACACCGCGCGTATCAACGCCAAACTTTTGATGATAATAATCACATAGTAATTCTCCTGCTACTTTGTTTACCCCATACATCGTAGTAGGACGCTGAATTGTATCTTGTGGCGTATTATCTTTCGGCGTTGATGGGCCGAATGCACCGATAGAACTTGGCGTGAAAAACTTACAGTTTAATTCACGAGCTGCTTCTAATGCATTTACAAGTCCACCCATATTTAAATTCCAAGCAAATAACGGATTTTTTTCTGCTGTTGCTGAAAGTAAAGCTGCTAAATGAATAATTGTATCTACTTCATTACGCTTTGCAATATCATGTAGTTTTTGCCCATCTGTTACATCTAACGTTTCAAATGGACCAGACGTTACTACTTCACTATCTGTTTCACGAATATCTGTTGCAATAACGTTTGATGCGCCGTATACATCACGAAGTTTCATTACTAGTTCAGAACCAATTTGCCCTAAAGAACCGGTTACTAGAATTTTTTTCATTTTCCCCACTCCTCATTTGCAAGCTATTCAAAAGATGTCGTTACTTAAATGATGCCCATTTCTTTCCCTACTTTTTCATATTTAAGAATTGCTTCATCTAGCATTTCCTTCGTATGAGCTGCTGTAGGCATATTACGAACGCGTCCTGTTCCTTTAGCTACAGTTGGGAACACGATAGATTTTGCGTATACGCCTTCTTCATTTAGACGTCTACTAAATTCTTGTGTTAATACTTCATCACCAATAATACAAGGTGTAATTGGCGTTTCACTTTCTCCGATGTTAAAGCCAAGTTCTTTTAACCCTTGTTTTAAATAGCGACCATTTTCCCATAAACGATCGTGTAACTCTGTGCTTTCCATTAAGATTTCAATTGATCTCATGCAAGCTGCTGCATCAGCTGGTGTTAATGCTGTAGAGAATAAGAATGGACGTGAACGAACTTTTAACCAATCAATTAAGTTTTGTTTCCCTGCTACATATCCACCAATTACCCCAATTGCTTTTGATAATGTACCAATTTGGAAATCAACTCTATCAGAAAGACCGAAGTGCTTCACAGTACCTGCACCTTTTCCAAGTACCCCTGAACCATGTGCATCATCTACATATGTCATTAAATCTAGCTCTTCTGCAATCTCAACAATTTCTGGTAATTTTGCAATATCTCCATCCATTGAGAAAACACCGTCTGTAATAACCATTAATTTATTGTAAAGACCTGATTCTTTCGCCGCGATTGCTTTTTGGCGTAAATCTTCCATATCAGAATGTTTATAAACGATGATTTTCGCTCTTGATAGACGACTACCATCAATAATAGATGCATGATTTAATTCATCTGAAAGAATCGCATCATTTTTATCCATAACAGCTGAAATCGCTGCCATATTACAATTAAATCCTGATTGATAAGCAATTGCTGCTTCTGTATGTTTAAACTTTGCAATTATTTCTTCTAATTTAATATGCAAATCTAAAGTACCGTTAATTGTACGAACAGCTCCTGCTCCAACACCGTACTTATGAATTGCACCAATCGCTGCTTCTTGTAAGCGATTATCAGTCGCTAATCCAAGATAGTTGTTTGAAGATAAGTTAATATATTCTTTGCCGCCAATTGTAATAATCGGTCCATTTGGACTTTCAAGCGGATCAATTACGTTATAAAGCCCCTTTGATTTTAAATCCTCTAAATTTTCTTCTAAAAATTTCGCAAGTGTTTTACTAGACATCGTGAAGCCTCCCATCGTTCATGTAAGCGGATTATTGTCTTAATAGTTCTAATAATCCCTCTACTAGCTTAACACGTTTTCAGAATTTATTATAGAAAAATAGTTTAAAGAAACCGCTTACAAATTTTAATTATATATGATTCATTACAAGAAATCTATCATTTACATTCCATATTTGATAGAATTAAAAAAATATTTAGGGAGGCTTCAAACATGGCATTTACAGAATCCGATGTATATAATAACGAAGCTTTTTTTGAGCAATATATGAAACGAAGATACCGCGAAAATAGCCCCAATGAATCCATTGAAAAGCCAGCATTCTTTCAACTCATTGGTGATGTAAAAGGAAAACAAATTCTCGATTTAGGTTGTGGCGATGCTAAGTTTGGCGAGGAATTATTAGAAAACGGATGCCACTCTTACACCGGCATTGAAGGCTCTCAGCTTATGTATGAAAAAGCTAAAAAACAACTAGAAAATAAAAATGGATCTGTTCATTTGATAAACCTCAAAGATTATACATACTCCCCATCTACTTTTGATTTAGTCACATCTAGACTCGCTTTACATTATATTGAACATCTTCATATCATTTTTCAAAATGTGTACAAAACTTTAAAAACAAATGGAACCTTCATCTTTAGCGTTCAACATCCTGTTATTACCTCTTCATTTGAAAGCTTGCAAACGAGTGGTAAAAGAACGAACTGGTTCGTCGATGATTATTTTAAACTAGGTAAACGGGTTGAACCATGGATTGACCAAGAAGTTATTAAATATCATCGTACAACGGAAGAGTATTTCACATTATTACAGCAAGCCGGATTTACCATTATAAATCTAAAAGAAGCTACACCAAATCAAACCTATTTTCAAAGTGAAGAGGAATATGAACGACGTTTACGAATTCCCCTCTTTCTATTATTTTCTTGTAAAAAATAAAAAGACGATGAATCCCCATCGTCTTTTTTCGTTATCTCATTGCTTGAGCAACTTCTTTAACTAATCGTCTTCCTCTTCCGTGCGGGATACATAGTGGTGTTCCAAACAACGGATCCGTACTGATTTGACACTCCATACGGAATACATCCCGAACTAACTTCTGGTCAATAACTTCTTCTGGTTTACCTTGTGCATATATTCGTTTATCTTGAATAGCTACAATGTTGTCTGCATAACGGCATGCCAAATTCAAATCGTGTAATACCATAACAATTGTTCGTTGCTCTGTTTCATTTAATTCGAATAATAAATCTAGCACTTCAATTTGGTGAGTCATATCTAAATATGTAGTTGGCTCATCCAGTAAAATAATGTCTGTATCTTGTGCAAGCGTCATTGCAATCCAAGCACGTTGACGTTGCCCACCTGAAAGAGCATGCACATCCCGCTCAGCAAATTCTGTCATACCTGTTGCTGCAAGTGCCTTCTGTACCATTTCCTCGTCTTTTTCTGACCATTGCTTTAACCAAGTTTGATATGGATAACGTCCTTGCTTTACAAGTTGCAATACTGTAAGCCCTTCTGGTGCTTGGGGTCCTTGCGGTAAGATTGCCATTTGACGAGCAATTTGCTTCGTTTGCATACTTTGTAACGCTTGATTATCTAACAAAATATCACCATTTGTTGGCTTTAATAATCTAGCTAGTGAACGTAATAAAGTTGATTTTCCACAACCGTTAGAACCGATGAAGATTGTAATTTCACCTTTTGGAATTTCTAAATCCAACTCCTCGATAATAATTGTTTCACCGTAGGACAGCGTCAAACGTTTTGTCTCCAATGCTTTTTGCATATTCATCTCCCTTTATGAATTCCGACTTTTATAAAGTAAATAAATAAAATAAGGTGCACCAATTGCTGATGTAAATACCCCTGCTGGAATTTCAAGTGGTGTGAAAATTGTGCGCCCAATTAAATCCGCAGCGAGTACTAAAATTGCACCGACAATAGCTGCAACTGGGAGTAATGCACCGTATAAAGAACCAACTAATCTTCGCGAAATATGAGGTGCCATTAAACCAACAAACCCAATCCCTCCGGCAAAGGCAACCGCCCCACCAATTAAAGCTGTACTAAGTAATAACATAAATACACGCGACTTCGTTAAAGGAACACCAAGTCCTACCGCTATATCATCCCCTAGCTCTTGTGCATTTAAATGTCTAGCAGCGATAAAGGATATTACCGTTAAAATGAGAACCCAAGGCGCAAGTACCATCACATTTTGCCATGAAGAGCCGTAAACAGTACCTGTAATCCATACATTTGCTTGGCTCGCTTGATAAATTGGTGCTAGTAACATAAATAACGTTGTTGCCGCTTTCGTTAACGCCCAAAATCCAACACCAATTAAAACAAGACTAATCGGTGATAAGCCATCATTTTTCCATGCAAATAAATATACAAAAAGCGCTACAATCGTCGCTCCAGCAAAAGCTGCGAGCGGCATATAATGAATGCTTACTGTTAGCGCATTGTTTTTATCACTAAATATAGCTAAAAAGAGTACAACTGCTACGCTTGCACCACCTGTAATTCCAATGATATCAGGGGAAGCAAGCGGATTTCTAACGAGCCCTTGTAAAATACAACCTGCTACAGCAAGTGCAATTCCTACAAGGATCGCAATTAAAATACGCGGCATACGAAACTTATTTACAACCATATTTGACATCGCATCGCCATTTCCAGTAATCGCTTGCCATACGTCATAAGGAGCAATCTTCATATCTCCCATACCTGCACTTGCAAAAAATAATCCTATTAAAATTACTAATAAACTCACCAAGACGAGACTAGCTCGTTTATACATTAAAAACGAGAATCCATCTTTTCCTATACGAAACGGGATATACTTCTTCATTTGCTAAGCCCTCTCTTACGTGCAATATAAATAAAGAATGGGGCCCCGATAAATGCTGTCATAACCCCTACTGGTACTTCTTGTGGCATAATGACATATCTTGCGGCTATATCCGCTAAGATTAATAGTATTGCACCTAACAATCCGCTATAGGGCACTCTCCATCTGTGGTCAACTCCAACAAGAAATCTGGCAAAATGCGGAGTTACAATTCCTATAAATCCTATTGGGCCAGCAACCGCAACTGAACCACCCGACAACAATACAATAATGAGTAGTACGAATGATTTCATTAAAATTGTTCGTTGTCCGAGACCTTTTGCAACATCTTCTCCCATCATCAATGTATTTACTTTCCCTGCCATCATAAGAGAGGCAATCCATCCTACTAATAAATACGGAAATACAGATTGTAAAATTTCTATTTTTCTTCCTTGTACAGATCCGGCAAGCCAAAACAATACTTCTTCCATTGCCTTTTCATTCAAAACAAGCAACCCTTGTGTTAATGATGAAAATAAAGCACTTATCGCGACACCTGCTAATGTTAACTTAAGAGGAGTCGTCCCTTCTTTTCCTAAAGAACTAGAAGCAAATACAAGTACAGCTGCAATTGCCGCTCCTAAAAAGGCAATCCACGTGAAAGCCGATAATGACGTCACGGAAAAGATAACAATTGCTACAACTATGAAGAACGCAGCGCCTGAATTTAATCCAATAAAATCTGGTGAAGCAAGTGGATTCTTAGTTAAAGTTTGCATAAGACAGCCTGCAATGGCTAAACTAGCACCAACACTAGCTGCAATTAACGCCCTAGGCAGACGTACATTTTGAATAATAATATGTTCATTGGAACCATTAAAATGGAAAAAAGCATCCAATGCTAGTTTCCAACTCGTATTTGTATATCCGAAAATAATACTTCCCCAAATACAAATAACGACTGCAATGATTCCAACAAATAATCCAATCCATTTTGCTCGATTTGTTTTTAATAACATGCAGCGTTTCCCCTTCAATGTATAATGATACGTTGTTAGTGTATTTCAACTTAATTCTCATTGTCAACGGAAATGAGAATTATTTTCAGCCATATGTATTGACAATCAAAAGATAAAGGCTTAATATCATGCTTGCTATTGAAAAATATTCTCAACATGTAGGGGGTACATAATGAATTTCATGCGGAAGAAATCGTTTACAGTATTTGTATTTTTACTAGCATTTTCAATGCTTTTAAGTGCTTGTGGAAAATCAAATAACAAAGAAGAATCTACAAAAGAAGATAATAAAAAAGAAGTGGTTACTGTAGAACATGCAATGGGTAAAACAGAAGTTCCTGCTAATCCAAAACGTGTAGTTATCTTAACAAATGAAGGAACTGAAGCTTTACTTGAATTAGGTGTGAAACCAGTTGGTGCTGTAAAGTCTTGGACTGGTGACCCATGGTATCCACATATTAAGGATAAAATGAAAGATGTAAAAGTTGTTGGTGATGAAGGACAAGTTAACGTTGAAACAATTGCTTCTTTAAAACCGGACTTAATTATTGGTAACAAAATGCGCCACGAAAAAGTGTACGAACAACTAAAAGCAATTGCACCTACTGTGTTCTCAGAAACATTACGTGGTGAATGGAAAGATAACTTCAAATTTTATGCAAAAGCATTAAATAAAGAAAAAGAAGGCCAAAAGGTTTTAGCTGATTACGAAACACGTATGAAAGATTTAAAAGGCAAACTTGGTGATAAAGTAAATCAAGAAATTTCTATGGTACGCTTTATGCCTGGTGATGTTCGTATTTATCACGGTGATACATTCTCTGGTGTTATTTTAAAAGAACTTGGATTTAAACGTCCTGGTGATCAAAATAAAGATGATTTTGCAGAGCGTAACGTATCTAAAGAACGTATTTCGGCAATGGATGGCGATGTATTATTCTACTTCACATTCGATAAAGGCAATGAGAAAAAAGGTTCTGAACTAGAAAAAGAATATATAAACGATCCTCTATTTAAAAACTTAAATGCAGTAAAGAACGGAAAAGCATACAAAGTTGACGACGTTATTTGGAATACAGCTGGCGGTGTAATGGCTGCTAACTTGCTACTAGACGACATTGAAAAACGCTTCGTTAAATAAATTTATTCTAACCAGCTCCCCTCTTTTATGGAGCTGGTTTTTTCATTTCACTGAAGTGTCACATTATTTCATTTTGTATTTTTATTCCCAATATGTTATATTATAAAAGTAAATAGAATATATTTTCTCTATATCAGAATAAATATTTTAATCTAAATTTTCTGATTAATCACTATTTTAAATTCGTTTAGAATTCAATTACTACATTTGAAAACGCTTATTATCAAGTTTTCAGGGCAAAATACAATAACGGTTGAAGAAAATAGAACTTTTTTAGAAATTTTCTTTCTATTTCCATATAATTCTATTGACTTCTAAATATTTTGTAAATTAAAATGATTACATAAATATCCGTTATACAGGATTAGGGGGAAACAAAAATGGATGCAGCTTTAAAATTAGACAAAGCTGGAGAGCAACAATCACCAAAAAAACATCCACCAGGGTTATACTTGTTGTTCTTTACAGAAGCATGGGAAAGATTTAGTTATTACGGAATGCGTGGCTTATTAGTTCTTTATTTAACAACGAGCTTAGTAAGCGGCGGTTTAGGCTTTGATAAAGCAGTTGCAGTTCAAATTTACGGTATTTTCACAATGCTTGTATATTTCACACCTATTATTGGTGGCTGGTTAACTGACCACTTCATTACGAAACGACACGCCATTACTATTGGCGGTATCATTATGGCGATTGGTAACTTCGTACTATTTTCAATGAATACGAAAACTGGACTATTTTTAGGATTAGGATTATTAGTTATCGGTAACGGATTCTTCAAACCAAATATTTCGACTTTACTAGGTCAATTATATAGCGACAACGATTCTCGTCGTGATAGTGCCTTCACTATCTTCTACATGGGAATCAACTTAGGAGCTCTTATCGCTCCATTCATTTGCGGTTACTTCGCAGATTACAGATACGGTTTCTTAACAGCTTGTATCGGTATGATTATTGGGCAGATTGCATTTAACTTATTAGCACCTCGTTACTTAGGATCAGCTGGAACAACAGTTGTGGGTAAAAAATCTAAAGAACAAAATGCAAAAGCTGTTGAGAAAAAACCTTTAACACCACAAGAGAAAAAACGTACTGTTGCAATTTTAATTTTAACTTGTTTCGTTGTATTCTTCTGGGCAGGATTTGAACAAGCTGGTAGTTCTTTAACACTTTACACAGATAAGTTCGTAGATCGTACAATTGGTGGATTTACAATTCCAACACCTTGGTTCCAATCTGTAAACCCATTATTCATTATCTTATTAGCATTACCAGTTTCTGCATTATGGATTAAACTTTCAAAAACAAAAAATGGTGATTTAAAAATCCCTACAAAAATGGCTTTTGGTATGATTTTACTAGGAGTCGGGTACTTAGTTTTAACTTTAGCTGTTCTAAAAACTGGTAGCGATGAAGGTAACATTACAATGAAAGCAAACTTACTATTCATTGTATTCACTTACATGTTCCACACAATCGGTGAACTATTCTTATCACCAATTGGATTATCTATGGTAAGTGCGATCGCTCCTGTTAAATTAGCATCATTATTAATGGGTGTATGGTTAGCTGGTACTGGCTTTGCAAACTTATTAGCAGGACAATTAGCTGCTTTCACTCAATCTTTAGGATATTTAGAAGTATTTGCAAGCATCGGTGTTATCGTAATCGTACTAGGATTAGTACTTCTTATGTTCTCTAAGAAAATTGCACATATGATGGAATAACAAAAAGACGCTTCTAAAATTAGAAGCGTCTTTTTTATTATTTTTCCTCTAAAGCCGTCACGTCCACATGAACGCTCTCACCAGGATTAGATACGTCATACACTTGGGCACTCCCCTTCTGCTCATCACAGCTCTCAATCCATACTGGTACGCCCTCATATGTAACGTCAATTCTACTTGAAGAAGATAAGATTTGTTTCACACGTTGCACATCCATACTACTATCCCTCCTTTTGCTTACTACACTCCTTTGTATTTTTTCTTTTCCTTTTAGAATATATTCCGTAAGGCAGCATGTTGATTGATAGTCATTTCTTCCTCACATGTTAATATTTACTCTATCGCTACCTTTCTGACAAATAAAAAAAGACGTATATTCCACACGTCTTTTTCCATAATATTCAAATTTTAAGAAAATAATGTTTTTACTACTGCACTTACTTTATCATTATGGATTTGATAATACACTTCTAATCCTCGTCTCTCAAAGCGTACTACCTTATTTTGCTTTAACTTCGTTAAATGTTGTGAAACCGTTGATTGCGGAATTTCTAATACTTCCTGTAGTTGTGTTACATTACACGTTCCACGTTGCATTAGTTCCATTACTAGGCGTAGACGCAACGGATGCGCTAACGCTCTTAACATTTGTACATCTTCTTCTGAAATACGACATTCGAATTGATTTTGGCTCATAAAGTTCCCCTCATTTTCGTTTTTATTTTCGTTTTTATTTTCTTTTTATTTATTTATATATCTGTTCTTATATTTCCTGTTACGACATAACTTTATCAACCTATAACGCTGAAAATTTTTTCCACCTTCATCAGCATAGAATTCAGGAAAAAATCCTTACTGATTTTGAATATTATACTATATGATATAACGAAAAAGCAAAACAAAGGGCTACAAATACTTTGCTTGCAAACGTTGTTTTATCAGGCTTTTTGTTATATTTTCACCTCATTGAAACGCAAAGTAATGATATTGTAAAATACCGTCTATAATTGATAAACTTCCGTAAAGTAGTTGGAGTATACTTAACCTCTTTGTTACACTAAAAGGAATTTTCAGTAAAAAGAGATGCTCTAGTATTAAGAATTTACTTCTTATTTTTTATTCATATTACATTTGGCTGGAATGTTATTCAAAACCTCATAATGAAATAAACCACTCCTTCCCCCACTAGATCAAACAGGACAGATATGTGCAATATATCAAACTTTATATTCGATACAAAAGACGGCATCTACTATACACCTATTGGGACAATGACATATGAACAAAATACTCACTGAATAAAGTTTCACTTTAAAAAGCGCACTCAAATACATTTAAGTGCGCTTTTTGTCTACTTTATGAACAAAGCTTTCTTTTAACACTATTATGGAATAATTATACTTTTTTACGTTGACAATAGTGTTGAAGGAGAATATACTAAGCATGTAAGTTGATTGTGAATTGTTTCACAAATAATGTGAATTTCTTCACATAAAATAGATAGGAGTTGTCATTATTATGAGTACTTGGACACAAATTTATGACCCATTAAACAATATTTGGCTATCTGCACTAATCGCAGCACTTCCAATTTTTTGCTTCATTATTTGTTTAGTGGGATTCAAAATGAAAGGTTACATGGCTGGGCTTTACAGTGTAATTGTTGCTATTATTCTTGCTATATTTGTTTATAAAATGCCTACAACTGCAGCAGTAGCATCTGCCGGATTTGGTGTTTTATCTGGATTTTATCCAATTTGTACTATCGTTATCGCAGCTATCTTCCTTTACAAATTAACTGTTAAAACAGAACAATTCAATGTCATTCGTGATAGCATTTCAAGTATTACAAATGATCAACGTTTACAAGTATTATTAATCGCTTATTCTTTCGGCGCTTTCTTAGAAGGCGCAGCTGGTTTCGGTGTTCCGGTTGCTATTACAGCTGCATTACTTGTAGGTATGGGCTTTAATCCATTAAAAGCAGCGGGCATTTGCTTAGTAGCTAATATCGCTGGTGGTGCTATGGGGGCTATGGGTATTCCAGTTACAGTACCTGCACAATTAACTGGAATAGATGCATTAACTGTCGGTCGTCAAGCAGTTTACATTTTGCCATTCATTAGCATTGTTTTACCGTTCTTACTTGTTTCAATGGTAGATGGATTTAAAGGCATTAAAGAAACTTGGCAAGGTATTCTTGTAAGTGGTGTTTCTTTCGCAATTACTCAGTTCGTTGTAACTTACTTCTTAGGCGCTGAACTTACTAATATTTTCGCAGCAGTCATAAGTATGGTCGCTCTTGCATTATTTTTACGTGTTTGGCAACCAAAGTCTTCTGCTAAAGAAGAAAAACAAGAAGAAAAAGAATCTCATACATTCAATCAAATTTTATATGCTTGGTCTCCATTCGTATTCTTAACTGCATTTGTAACAATCTTTAATTTAAAACCAATTAAAGCTTTATTTGCTCCGGATGGTCCATTAGCAAACTTAGTATTTAACATTCAATTCCCTGGTCTTCATAATCAAGTTATAAAAACTGCACCAATCACAAAAGCTGATACACCTTTCGCAGCGATTTTCAAACTAGATGTATTCTCTTCTACAACTACTGCGATTGTATTAGCAATTATCGTTTCACTTATCGTTTACCGCGTAAAAGGTAAAATGGTTAAAGAATTAATGATTGAAACAATAAAAGAATTAAAGGTTCCAGTATATACAATTTGTAGCGTTATCGCTTTAGCTTACGTAGAAAACTACTCTGGTATGTCATCTACACTTGGACTTGCATTCTCTTCTACTGGAAATGCATTCCCTATTCTTTCTCCAATCTTAGGATGGATTGGCGTATTCATTACTGGTTCAGTAGTATCTAGTGGTTCACTATTCGCACCACTTCAAGCAGTAACTGCCGATCAATTAAACATCGTCCCATCTACTCTCGTTTCATTAAACGTAGTTGGTGGCACAATAGCAAAAATGGTTTCACCACAATCCATAGCAGTTGCTTGTGCGGCAGTTGGACTAGTTGGTAAAGAATCTGCTCTATTTAAAACAGTGATGAAATATAGTTTAATCTTCTTAGCTATTATTAGCTTACTTCAATTAAATGCTGTATTTAATATCTTTTAAAAATAAAACACCGATCCAAATGGATCGGTGTTTTTTCACATTACATCTTCTTATTCTTTAATAAAGAAGCACCAGCAATTTCAGGATGCGTCATTTCGAATGGATCTAAAATAATATCCAATTCTTCTTCTGTCAGTACACCATGTTCTAAGCATAACTCCCTAACAGATTTTCCTGTTTCAATTGCTTCACGTGCAATACGAGATGCTGCTTCATAACCAATGTGAGGGTTAACTGCTGTAATAATTCCAACACTTTTCTCAACATATTGCTTCAGCAATTCTTCATTTGCTGTAATTCCTTTAATACAGTATTCACGGAATACACGGAATCCGTTATTCATAATACTAATAGATTGAATTAAATTAAATACAAGCACAGGCTCCATTACGTTTAATTCTAATTGTCCTGCTTCTGATGCCAAGCAAATTGTATGATCATTACCAATTACTTGGAAAGCAACTTGATTAATTACTTCTGCCATAACTGGATTTACTTTACCTGGCATAATAGATGAACCTGGTTGGCGTGCAGGCAATTGAATCTCTGCTAATCCGACACGTGGCCCAGACGCCATAATACGAAGATCGTTTGCAATTTTAGACATATTCATCATACATACTTTTAATGCCGCAGATACTTCTGTGTATGCGTCTGTGTTTTGCGTTGCATCAACTAAATGCTCTGCGCCGACAAGTGGGAATCCGCTAAATGTTCGTAAATGTTTTACCACTTGTTCAATGTACGTAGGATTTGCATTTAATCCCGTACCAACAGCTGTCGCCCCCATATTCACTTCATATAAATGTTGACGAGACTGTTTAATTCTTTTTATATCACGCGCAAGCACGCGGCTATACGCTTCAAATTCTTGTCCAAGGCGAATTGGCACTGCATCTTGTAAATGTGTGCGTCCCATTTTAATGACGTGATCGAACTCTTTTGCCTTTGTACGGAAAGCAGCATGAAGTTCTTCCATTGTAATAAGAAGCTCTTCTAACATCATAAGAGTTGCAATATGAATTCCCGTTGGAAACGCATCATTTGTTGACTGAGCCATGTTCACATGCGTGTTTGGGCTAATTTTCGCATACTCACCTTTTTTGTATCCCATACGTTCTAATGCTCTATTCGCAATTACTTCATTTGTATTCATATTAATGGAAGTTCCAGCACCGCCTTGAATTGGATCCACAATAAATTGATCATGGAACTTTCCATCAACAATTTCTTGTGCCGCTTCCGCAATTTCTTGCCCAATATCTTTAGCTAAATAACCGGTATCCATATTCGCAAGTGCCGCCGCCTTTTTCACAATTGCCATTGCCGTAATGAGTGACGGATGAATGCGATATCCTGTAATTGGAAAGTTTTCTACGGCACGTAATGTTTGTACACCATAATAAGCTACACTTGGTACTTCCTTTTCACCTAAAAAATCTTTTTCTATACGTATATCCTTCGTTGCTATCATTTGCATCACCTATACTTTTTTCATTCTAAATCCTTATCTAAAAAATCCGCCATCTCAAAATACGAGTATTATTCAGAAGAATTTTTCAGTATCCACCTTCACTATATAGCACCTCTTTTGAAAGCGCAAACATTTGATTTTCTATATATCCTTTTTATTAAAGTTTATAGAAAATCATTCTTCTACTTTCTTTATCTCCACTCGTTTAATTTGATGCATATCCTTTTCAAGGACTTTAAAATAAAAGCCATGTTTCTCAATAACATCCCCTTCAGCAACGACTTGTTTTTGTACCATGATCCAACCACCAATTGTATCTACATCATCTGCAACCAAATGTATGCCAAATAAATCATTTACTTCACTAATAAGCACTTTTCCCTCTACAATTTTACATCCTTCGCTTATGTGTTCGATAGGCGGGTGTTCATCTTCATCGTATTCATCTCGAATTTCTCCAACAATTTCTTCTAAAATATCTTCTAGCGTGACAATGCCTGCTGTACCACCATATTCATCATATAATACAGCTAACGGAATTCGCCTTCTTTGCATTTGTAATAGCAAATCATGAATTGGGATATTTTCTAATACTTCAATAACTGGCCTTGTATATGGTGTAATCGAGCACTCTTCCTCTCGATTACCATCCATATAACGAATAAATAAATCTTTTACATTAACCATTCCGATAATCTCATCTTTATCTTCACCAAATACAGGATATCTCGTATATTTTTCTTGCGCAATTACTGTAATATGTGTTTCAAACGGCTCGTCCTCATATAATCCTACAACTTCCGTACGAGGTACCATAATTTCCTTTGCTACTCTATTATCGAATTCAAAAATATTATTTACGTATTTAAATTCTCTTTGATTAATCTCTCCGCTCTCATAGCTCTCCGATAAGATTAACCTTAATTCTTCTTCTGAATGAGCTACTTCATGTTCAGAAGCTGGATGTAATCCAAATAAACCTGTTACAAGCCTTGCCGAACCATTTAAAGCCCAAATAAACGGATACATAACTCGGTAAAAATAAATAAGTGGCTTCGATAATAATAAGCTAACTTGCTCTGACCTTTGTATAGCTAATGTTTTTGGGGCAAGTTCCCCAATAACAACATGTAAAAATGTAATCACTGCAAAGGCAATAATAAATGAAATTGTACTAGCAATTGCAGGAGATAATTGTAACTTTAAGAACAATGGCTCGAGTAAATGTTTTATAGTTGGCTCTCCTAACCACCCGAGCCCTAACGCAGTAATCGTAATACCTAACTGACATGCTGATAAATACTCATCTAAATTTGCAGTTACTTTTTTAGCAGCCAATGCACCTCGTCGTTTTTCAGTAACGAGTTGATCAATGCGACTGCTACGCACCTTAATAATTGCAAACTCAACAGCCACAAAAAAAGCTGTTAATGCAATAAGAATGGCTACCATCAATAATTTTAAAATATCCACGTATGTCCTTTAGCTTTCTTAGCTAAAGTTACACCTCCTTTTAAAAAGAAGTTTCACTTTAGTTTCTTCAATTATTAGAAAGCAACCCTATATAAAATTCACCAATTTTCAAACCTCATATAATTCTAAAGGTAAACCGTCAGGATCTTGGAAAAAGACGAATTTCTTCCCCGTTATTTCATCAATACGTATCGATTCCGTCTCAACACCACATTGATTTAAATGCGTCACAGCTTCTTCTATATTTATAACTGCAAATGCTAAATGTCTAAGACCAGCTGCTTCTGGAAAACTTGGGCGCTCAGGCGGACTTGGAAATGAAAATAATTCTATTTGATACTCTTCTCCTACACATAAATCCAACTTATAAGAATCGCGTTCCTTTCTATATACTTCATTTATCACTTTAAAACCTAATATTCTAGTATAGAAATCCTTTGACACTTCATAATTCGAACAAATAATTGCAACGTGATGCACTTTACATATATTCATGATTTCTCTATTCCTTTCTTTACCAAAGATGCATATTCTCCCTTGAAATGAAAAACATATATAGCAGAACATCTCTTTTAGGGGGCTTACTATGAAATTTATCACTTTTTTTGTCGGACTTATCGTCGTTTTCTTCCTTGCTTATATTGCTAGCAATAATAAGAAACACATTAAATTCAAACCTATTTTCATCATGCTTATTATACAGTTAATTTTAACCTATTTATTATTAAATACAGAAATTGGTCTCATACTTATCCGGTTCATTTCCAGCCTTTTCACAAAGCTACTCGAGTATGCTGCTGATGGTATAAACTTTGTGTTTGGCGGTCTTGCAAATAAAGGTGAGATGTCGTTTTTCCTTACTGTATTATTACCGATTGTCTTTATTTCCGTCTTAATTGGTATATTACAACATTTCAAAATACTACCATTTTTTATTCATTGGATTGGTTTCTTTCTTAGCAAGATAAATGGTCTTGGGAAATTAGAATCTTACAATGCCATCGCTTCCGCTATTGTCGGCCAATCAGAAGTGTTTATTACGGTAAAAAAGCAATTAGCACAAATTCCAAAACACCGTCTTTATACACTTTGTGCATCAGCCATGTCAACAGTATCTATGTCTATCGTAGGTGCCTATATGACGATGATTGAACCTAAATATGTAGTAACTGCACTCGTTCTCAATTTATTTAGCGGTTTTATTATCATACTCATCATTAACCCTTACGACGTTAAAGATGAAGAAGATATTTTGGAAATAAAAGGTGAAAAGCAAAGTTTCTTTGAAATGCTTGGCGAATATATTCTTGATGGTTTCCGGGTAGCCATTGTCGTTGGCGCCATGCTCATCGGATTCGTAGCATTGATTAGCTGCATTAATGACCTATTCCTCATTATATTCGGCATTACTTTTCAGCAATTAATCGGCTACGTATTTGCACCTATTGCATTTCTTATCGGTGTACCAAGTTCTGAAATTGTCGCAGCTGGTAGCATTATGGCAACGAAGCTTGTAACGAATGAATTTGTAGCAATGATGGATCTTAGTAAAATTTCCAATAGCCTTTCTCCCCGTACAGTTGGTATCATTTCTGTTTTCCTCGTTTCTTTTGCCAACTTTTCTTCTATTGGAATTATTTCCGGTGCAGTAAAAGGGTTAAACGAAGACCAAGGAAATGTTGTGGCAAGGTTTGGGCTTAAATTACTATATGGAGCTACTCTCGTTAGTATTTTATCTGCAATTATCGTAAGTATTATGTTGTAATTAGGTAAAATTTTATCATTTTCTTATCCCTATCTTTTGTATACAATAACGAATAGGTGTCTTATAAAGTGAAACTTTACTCAGAGGGGGCTATCCCCCTTTGAGTATTAGCCTTCACCAATCGGGCTTTTACGGGCAGTTAACTCCCACCTAACTTCCTTGCATTCGCTGGACTTTGAGGTGGGAGTTTTACTGCCCGTTAATGCGGGATAAATAATCAAGACATCTATTTTTTATACATGTACAATCGCTTTTATTTAGCGTAAAATATTTTTTATGTGTTTTAATACACCTAGATGTATACACTTTGATAGTTTTAAAGGAGAAAAAATGATGAAATCCGACACAAACAACAATATGCGAGCCAAAAAAGGACGCTCAAAGAAAAAACGCCTACTTTGGTTCCTTCTTATTCCATTACTAATTGTAGCACTTGGAGCAGGAGGTTACTCCTTCCATATATACAGTAAAGCAAAATCCATTTTAAATAACGCTTATTCTGAACTAGGTCGAGGAGATAAATCCAACAAACGTGAAAAAGCAGTTAAACCTATGACTGATAACATTTCCGTACTTATTATGGGTGTTGATGAAAGTGATATTAGAGAAAAAAATTATGGAAAAGCAACTCGTACGGATGCGCTATTACTTGCAACAATTAATAAAAACGATAAATCCGTTAAACTTGTAAGCATTCCACGTGACTCACGCGTCTACATTAAGTCACGTGATAAATACGATAAAATTACACATGCACACGTATTCGGCGGTGTAGACAGCACGATTGATACAGTAGAGAACTTTTTAGACGTTCCTGTTGACTACTACGTAAAATTTAACTTTAAATCCTTTATCAAAATCGTTGATTCCCTTGGCGGTATTACTGTCGATGTTCCTGTTGAGTTTTCAGAACAAAATAGTAAAGACGAAGCAAATGCAATTCATCTTAAAAAAGGACGTCAACATTTAAACGGAGAAGAGGCACTTGCACTAGCTAGAACTCGTCACATCGATAGCGATTATATGCGCGGTCAACGACAACAACTTGTTTTAGAAGCTATTGCCGAAAAAGCACTATCTCTTAATTCCATTAATAAAATCGGTGGCCTACTAGATGCTGTCGATAATGATTTAAAAACAAATTTAACTTTTGATGATATGATGACAATTGCAAAAAATTCAATGGATTCAAGTTTAAAAATGGACAAATTTCAAGTGGAAGGTACAGATAAATATATAGATGGTATTTATTATTACGTTCCAAACGAAAAAAGCGTCAATAATATATCGACAACACTTCAAGAACATCTCGGTGTTACGAATAAAAATGAGCATAAAAAATTATAATAAAAAGGCTGCTAGATTTTTCTAGACAGCCTTTTTATTATAATTTTCAACAAATTTTTCATGCATATTGTGACAAAAAGAGACAATTATTACAACAGTGTAACATTTTTTATAAAAACATTACACACACAATGGAAATAATAGTATACTAGAACTTACATACTGTTATTTCCATCATTTTTATACAAAAAATGTAATACATATATTTATACACAAATTTCTGGGGGGAAATAAATGAAGCTAAGTAAAATACTGATCGGTTCTGCAATTGCAGGGGGCATATTACTTTGTGTAGGCGGTATTGGTGGATATCAATATGTATCCAAATTAAATAATCAATTAAATAACACCGCATTACCAAATACTACGTTTGAAGGTATTTCTCTTGCTGGAAAAAATAAAGCAGATATTCAAGCAATTATTAATCAAAAAATAAATGAATTAGATCAAAAATCTCTTACCTACATATTCCAAGATGATAAACAAACTTACATATGGAAAAATTTAGGTATAAATTATAAAGAGAAAGATATCGTAAACAAAATCTTTAAAGAACAAGAAGGAAACGTAATGAGTCGTTACAAAATGCGGAAGCAAGCTGAAAACGATGAATTAAAACGTGACTATAAATTAACACCACAATTAAATACAACAGCTTATGAAACCTTTATAAAAGATAAATATAATGAAACATTAAAAAATCCTGTTAATGCAGAATTAAGTATTGAAGGCTCTACTGTAAATGTTAGTCAAAGTCAAAACGGAGAAAAAATTGATAAAGGCAAACTACGCGATTTAACAAACGAAGCTATTACTACTGGTAAATCAGATGTTACATTACCGGTTACATTAATAAAACCAGAACGTTCTACAGAAGATATACAGAAAATGGGGATTAAAGAAGTAATTGCTGAGTACTCTACTCCAATGGCTGGCCGTAATGGTAATCAATCCTTTAACGTAAATAAATCAGCTAATACTTTAAGTGGAGTTATTGTAGCACCTGATGAAACGTTTAGTTTTAATGGCCGTGTTGGTGTAACTGATGCTGCACATGGTTATAAATCTGCCGCAGTATATTCACAAGGTAAAGTTATACAAAGTGCAGGCGGAGGCGTTTGCCAAGTCAGCAGTACTTTATATAGCGCAGCTTTAAGGGCAGATTTAGGAATTGTTTCTCGAAGTAATCATTCTATGCCTGTAAATTATTTACCACTTGGGCAAGATGCAGCAGTGGCAGACTATGGTCCGGATTTAAAATTTAAAAACAATACAGGTAATCATATTTATATTCAAGCATTTTCAAATGGAGGTAGTATTACTACACGCATTTTCGGTACAAATACTGGTAAAAATGTTGAAGTTTCTTCTCAAGTAATTAGTAGAACTAATGATAAAATAACAGCGGTTACGTATAAAAAAGTAACACAAAACGGCGAAGTGCTATCAAATGGACAAATTTCAAAAAGCGTATATAAAAGTGCCCCAAAACAATGAGATACTATCAAACGGACAAATTTCAAAAAGCATAAAGAAAAAGGCGTGATCTACTCACGCCTTTTTCTTTTGCAGTAATAGTAAAAAAGTTTCAAGATGATCCTTCGTTTCTTCTAAAGACCATATACGATTCCCTTGCTTCGCAGCTAGTACGCACGCTTCTTCCCACGCGTTCTTGTTCTTCATATATACTAATTCATCGCGTAATTTCAAAACAATTTCTTTATCTTCTTGCTCTATAAACTCTGCCATCACGCTTACTATTTCATCCTCATGAATACTTAACGTACAGTATGATTTAAGAAAGTATTGTAATGTCGTATACATATGTACTCCCCCTTCTTATTTGTCAGATGGATAAGAAGTAATAATCTTATATCCTAAATCTCCTGACTTATCTCTCGCTAAAACAGTAACAGTTTTTACTAACTTATCTTTTACATTCATATTTTTCTTTATTACCGTTTTCCCGACCGGGAATGAATGAGTTGTATTTAATACGAGACGAGCCTCTTTAGAATTTTTTAACCAATCTTGAATTTCTTTATCATGTTGCTTCAAACTATCTTTTACAGCTTTCGTCGCTGTTTCTTTATCATAGTATGTACTTGCCGCTGATACTTTATCTGTCTTCAAACGATTCTTCAAATCCTCTTCTGATTTTCCTACATGCCTTTCAATCGTATGACCATTTTTAGGCGGCCCTTCCATTTCATCTAAAATATTATCACTAATTTTTTCTACTGACGTACCTTGATTCCCTGTTTGTTTCTCAGTTTTTTGTTCTTTTCCTGCACATCCACTTAAGATCAGCATCAATGCCAGTAAACTACTGAAGAAAAGACTATTTATTCGTTTCATCATATCACCTCTTCCATGATTATTATCGTAACTTCACTAAAAGTCAATTTCACAACGAAAAAACACATACATTTTTTAAACCCTTCAGCTATTTTGCTATATTTACCACTCTATCTTCATCAAACCACTGTTTTTCACCTACTTTAAAATATACCCCTATGATTTTATAATTATTTCCCGAATTAAAACACCATTTAAAAAACTGCATAAACCCTTTAAAAACAAGGTTTATGCAGTTTTTTTCAATAAATTATAATATACCCCCATTTTTATATACCTAATACCTATATATGGTATACAAACGCCGTTCTGTCAACGTTTTCTACATTATGTAAATTTCTCCTTGCCTATCCATTCGAAATATGGTGTAATGCAAAAAAAGATAAAGGATTTTATAATATGGCAGAAACGATTCAAAATTTCCTAACAGAATACTATTCAATTGCAATTCCACTTAGTATCTTAATCAATATCATCATCAGTCTTTTAGGTTTTATCCCTAGCATCTTTTTAACCGCCATTAATATACAGCTATTTGGCGTTACAAATGGCACACTCATTTCGATCGCAGGCGAAGCATTAGGGGCTATTATCTCGTTTTATATTTATCGCATAGGCCTTCAAAAGTTCACTCACGATAAAGTAAATAAGTATCCAAAGGTAGAGCGTCTTCTTTATGTAGAAGGTAGAGAGGCCTTTCTACTCGTTCTATCGTTTCGATTGATACCTTTCATCCCATCAAGTATCGTGACTTTATTTGCAGCTCTAGGGAAAATGTCATTACTCTCCTTCAGTATTGCCAGTACAATAGGTAAAATACCGGCCTTATTGATTGAAGTATATTCGGCATATCATGTTATGAATGGAACAAATGAAGCGAAGTGGATTGTAACAATCGCAGGTTGCATTGGATTGTTCTATTTGTGGAAAAAATGGAGAAAAAAATAAAGAAGGAGCCTATGCTCCTTCTTTATTTTTGAAGTATTTTATTAATATCTATCCCTTAAATCCTTAGTTTACACCAACAGCACTAAATGATTGCTTCACTGCATTTACTTCTGCAGAGTTAGCACCATATAAATCCGCTGCAGCTTGTACTGCACCAGCACGAGCTTGACTAAATGTAGTAGATTGCGTGAAATACTGTGTATTTGCACGGTAGTAAATCGCACCTAATTTATCTTTACCAATACCAGTTACAGTTACACCAGAATGCGTACCGCCATTTGCTAATAAATAAGCTTGCTTGTTAATAATACCACTGTTCGTATGAACCCCACCGTTATCACTAGTACCAGTGTAACGCTTAGAATAATGGTCTGGGTCACCATATTTCGCTGGATCACTCATAGAGCGAAGTGCATCTCCTGCTTTACCAGGCGTGTAAATATCTTCACCAATTTCCCAATCTGGATTACGATTATCATAGTATTCTACTAAAGTACCAAAGATATCAGAAATTGCTTCATTTAGCGCTCCTGATTCATTTTGATAAATTAGATCCGAGCTATTTTCCGTAACAGCATGCGTTAATTCGTGACCAATTACATCAATTCCACCAGATAATGAAGTGAATGTTACACCATCACCATCTCCGTATACCATTTGTGAGCCGTTCCAGAATGCATTATTATACTTACTTCCGTAATGAACTGTTGATTTTAATGGTGCTCCTGCATCATTAATAGAGTTTCTATTAAATGTAGCTTTATAATAATCATATGTTTTACCTGCATAGTAATGAGCATCTACTGCCGCTGCATCATACGCTGCATTGAAAACATTATCTGCATCTACCCATAATGTTCCCGGTAATGTAGTACGATTTTTCGCATCATATGTGAAAATTGTTGCCCCGCGCGTATTATCTTGCAAGTAGTACGATGATCCAGATAACGTTGTATTAAGCGATTTCGTATCTCCTAATACACCTTTACCAGTTCCCACTTTATTCGTTCCTGTTACTGGCTTTACAACAGCTTTTGCTTCCTGTTTAGGAGCACCTTGCTTAACTGGTGACTTATCTTCATTTGTTACATGATCAAGTTTATTATATTTATTTAACACTTTACCGCTGTCTGCTTCAATGAAATAGTAGTAGTTTCCTGGGCTCGGATCTAAGAAGTTTAGATTTACAACGTATGCATATGTTGTTTCTTCACCGTTTTGATATACATATAAGTCCGCTTTCGGTTCTACCTCATATTTCGGTGTTACACCTAAATCTTGCTGCGCGATTGCAATCGCTTTTGCGCCTTCAATCTTATTTTTATTTTTCAACTTTTCTTTCTTGTCTAAATCAGGTGCAACTGTTCCAGACAATACTTTTAAAGAACCATCTTTACTTACGTGAGCTACTTGAGTAGAACCCCATACAGGTACTCCTTCGTAAACTTGTTGCATACGTACTACTGTTGAATCAGTTACAGCATCTTTTTTCACTTGTTTCACTTTGAAAGAATCTTGCGCACTCTTTTCCCCTAGCTTATAATCACCTTTTGCTGCATTTAAATAATCAAACACAACAGATTCCGCTTTCTTGCCAGTTGCTCCAGTTAGATCACCAGAAATAAACTCAGGCGACTTCACTGTCTCATTGTACTTCTTCGTAGAGAGCACATTTTTTGAATCTGCAAACGCAGAGCCTGTCCCTCCAAATGTAGTAACTGCCATTCCTGCCGCTAACACTAACGCTAAACTTTTCTTTTTCATGAACCTTCCCCCTAATAAAAATTTTTTTGAAAAAGAGTAGTTTCATATTAGCATTATGTTTCCACTATTAATATACTAAAAATTCAAATAATTATTTTCTCAAGTTTTGTAGAATTTTGAGGAACAAATATTGAAAAAAAAGACCTCCTGAATTTGCATACTTAGTATGCAAATTCAACGGTACAGAATCAGTAGTATTCCCTCATCGATCGGAGCTTCAATTCAAAGCTTCAGCACCAAATGAAAAGTGGTTTATCGATATGACGTATCTATTATTTGGAGAGCGTACATTGTATTTATCAACGATTATGGATGCCTTTAATCGCGAAATTATTAGTTATGTCATAAGCGAATCACAAACACTGACATTAGCGATGAAGACATTAAAACAAGCAATAGGAGGGCAAAAAGTAAAAGATGTCATCCTTCACTCTGATCAAGGAAGTATTTATACAGCGAAGGAATTTCAAGCATATATTAAAGAAAAAGGCAATATCACCAGCATGTCCCGGAGAGGAAATTGCCATGATAATGCCGTCATGGAAAGCTTCTTTAGTCATTTAAAAAGTGAAGCTTTTTACTCACAAAAGATAACAAGAGTATCCAACACAACTTTGCGAAAGATTGCGCTAGAATACATTCATTACTACAATTGTGCGCGAATTCAAGAAAAATTAAACCACCTATCGCCTAAAGAATTTAGGCGATAGGTGGTTTAGATGTTTTGATATGTGTCCCACTTTCGAGGTTCACTTCAGTTTTTTATTAAGAGTTTACCACTTCAACTACATTCTCTCCTTGGCCATAGATATCCGATGTCCAAGCATACTGAGGTTCCAATACCACCAATACAGCTATCAAAGCTAAAGCACCAATAATTATTTTCTTCATATTATTTTCCTCCCTTTTCTTCTAATAAATTAATTGCTAATTTATAATAGTTATTACTTTCTCGAAACTCTAATAATTCTTCATGATACCCTGCCAGTTCTAAATACACCATTTTTAAATCCTTTTTATTCTCTGCACCTCTAAAAAATGGGATCGCCTCAACTTCTAAAAATCTTTTATAAACATCTTTAGTTTCAAAGTATTTATACTTAAGTACCAATAGTATATATAGCATACTTTTATACTTTTCATCCCTCTTCGCGACATCTATCCCTTTACTGATCCACTCTTTTGCCTCTTCAAATTCTTTTAATTCTATACACTGTAAAGCAATCTCATACACTGCATCAATATAATTTAAATCCTCTTCCTTCTTATACTGTAAGCATTGCAAATAATAATCTTTAGCCTTTGCATAGTCTTTTAAGTTATAGTACAAAAATCCTAAGTTATTTAAAGCAATAGCTGTTATGCTTTCTTTATCAGCAAAAGAATTTGCCTCTCTCAAAATATTATTATAAATAGAAAGCGCTTCATTATATTGCCTTTTCTGTATATAACTCAATGCAATAAGCAATTGACAATTTATTACATGCCGAAACTTATATTCATTCTTAAATCCTTCCATTGCTAAATTAGCAAAATGTAAAGTCATATGTTCAACTTCTAATTCATTGTAAACAAGAGCTAAATTGAAATATATTCCATTTTCGCGATACCCTTGCTCCTTCGCCATTACTTCCGTTCGAGCCAAGTACTCCAACGCTGTCTTATATTTATGTTGTAAGAAATAATATAACCCTTTGCTATACGTATATAATAATTTCTGGAATGGTGAATACTTTTTATACATCTTCTTTAAGCTTTCTAACTCTTCTTCAACAGCAGGAAAATCCCTTTTCATAATTAAATAACGTGTATACAGCAGTTTATAATAATTTATAATTTCAAAATCCAAAACATGCTTCATTTCACCTTGCAACTCTTCATATATGCGTTCTACTTGTTGCTTGTCCAAATGAACTAGTGCATTCAACCATTCATCCAGCTTCCCCTTCACATCTTCTTCTACATCTCTTAAATCCGTTACAGCAATCTCTAATCTTGCGCAGAGCAATTGTAGAATTTCTTCTGATGCTTCGATCTTTCCATTTTCGATCTTACTTAAGTATGAGACAGAACAAATGCCCTGACATAATTCTTCTTGTGTCATTTTTTGCTGTAGCCGTTTATAAAAGACTTGTTTGCCTATTTTTTCTAATGTTTGTTGCATTGTCCTCCTCCATTCTCATTACCCCCATTACTCTAATAATACATAAAATCTAGAGAAATATAAATTGATAAATGTTAATTTTCTAAAAAATATGCATTATTTCATTTTTTTCTCTCTTGACTTCGCATCAATATCTCTTCTTTGCTACGAACGTCGTAAAATTGGTATACTATAACCAAATTACGGAGGTGTTTTCGCAATGAATTATTATAAAGACGATAGTTATGCCTTACATACAGATTTATATCAAATCAACATGGCTTATACATATTGGAAAGATGGTATTCATAATCGCCGTTCTGTTTTTGATTTATATTTTCGAAAGCTTCCATTTGAGAATGGCTACGCTGTTTTTGCTGGTCTTGAAAAAATTGTAGAGTACATAGAAAATTTCAGTTTTACCGAGAGCGATATCGCTTATTTAGCAGAATTACAATTTGAAGAAGAATTCCTTCATTATTTACAAAATATGAAATTCACTGGGGTTATTCGTAGTATGCAAGAAGGTGAAGTTGTATTCAATAACGAGCCTTTATTACGTGTTGATGCACCACTCGGTGAAGCACAAATTATTGAAACTGCCCTTTTAAACATTGTGAATTACCAAACATTAATTGCAACAAAAGCTGCTCGTATGAAGCATGCTGCAAATAACGATGAACTTTTAGAGTTTGGCACAAGACGTGCTCATGAATTTGATGCTGCCCTTTGGGGAACGCGCGCTGCCTTTATTGGCGGTTTCTCATCTACAAGCAACGTTCGTGCTGGAAAACGCTTCGGGATACCTGTAGCCGGCACACATGCTCACTCTTTCGTTCAAGCGTATCGCGATGAATATGTCGCGTTTAAAAAATACGCTGAAACTCATAAAAAATGTGTCTTTCTCGTCGATACATATGACACATTAAAATCTGGTGTTCCAAATGCGATTCGTGTTGCAAAAGAATTTGGAGATCGTATTGATTTCTATGGCATTCGTCTTGATAGTGGTGATATGGCTTATTTGTCTAAAAAGGCAAGAATATTACTAGATGAGGCTGGGTTTACAAATACAAAAATTATCGCTTCTAGCGATTTAGATGAATACACAATTATGCACCTTAAATCTCAAGGAGCAAAAATTGACGTATGGGGTGTTGGAACAAAATTAATTACATCCTTTGAACAACCAGCATTAGGGGCTGTTTACAAACTAGTTGCGATTGAAGATACTGACGGGAAATTAAATGACACGATTAAAATTTCATCTAACCCTGAAAAGATTACAACTCCAGGGCTTAAACGAATTTATCGTATAGTCAACAGGGTTAATAATCATGCTGAAGGCGATTATATTGCGTTAGATTCTGAAGAGCCTGAAAAAGAAGAACGCTTAAAAATGTTCCACCCTGTTCACACATATATAAGTAAATTCGTAACAAACTTTGAAGCACGTGAACTGCATAAAGACATTTTCGTTAACGGTGAAAGAACATACGAACTACCAAGTATATTAGATATTCAAAAGTATAACGAACAGAGTCTCGCTCTATTTTGGGAAGAATACATGCGAACTTTAAACCCCGAAGAGTATCCTGTGGATTTAAGCCAAGAGTGCTGGGATCATAAAATGAATTATATTCAAACTGTTCGTGAACAAGTTGAAAAAAACATCCAAAAATAAACAGAGAAGTTTCCTCCTTCTCTGTTTTTTCAATACTATATGAATATTTGTAAAAAATATATTAAAATAACAAGGTGAATATTTTTTATTTGTAAAATTTAATATTACGTTATTAAAAACTAAAATAATATTTGATATTATTTTATTGAGTCACTTTCAACAAAATAACCGATAAAAAAGAGGACGCAATTGCGCCCTCTTTTTATAAATCTTTCACTCGTAGTACACGCATTGCATTTAATACTGCAATTAACGTCACACCCACATCTGAGAAAACAGCTTCCCACATTGTCGCTATACCAAAAGCACCAAGTAATAAAACTAATCCTTTTACACCTAATGCAAATATAATATTTTGCCATACAATGCTTCTTGTGCGTTTTGCAATTTTAACAGCTGTTGCAATTTTGGAAGGTTCATCAGTCATTATAACGATATCTGCAGCTTCAATCGCTGCATCCGATCCTAAGCCACCCATAGCAATACCAACGTCCGCTCGTGCTAATACTGGCGTGTCGTTAATACCATCACCAACGAAAGCAACTTTTTCTTTTCCACGCTTAGCCGCATCAATTTTTTCAATCTCTTCTACTTTTTGTTGTGGTAGTAGTTCTGCGTGAACTTCATCTAAACCTAATTCTTTTCCAACAGCTTCACCAACTGCTTTTGCATCCCCAGTTAACATCACTGTCTTCTTGATGCCTAGTTCTTTTAACTTTTGAATCGCTTGTTTTGAATCCTCTTTTACCTCATCTGAGATAACAATATAACCTGCGTATTTACCATCTACAGCAACGTGAACTAATGTACCTACTGTTTCTGGTTGCTTAAATTCAATATTTTCTTTTCTTATTAATTTAGCATTACCCGCGAAAATTTCTTTTCCTTGCACTTTTACAACTGTACCATGACCAGAAATTTCACTATAGTCTTCAATAGCATTTTCATCGATTGATTTTCCATATGCATTTCGAATAGATTGTGCAATTGGATGGTTTGAATATACTTCTGCAAACGCTGCATACTCTAACAGTTCTTCACTAGTAGTACCTTCACTTGGCTCCATTTTTGTAACTTTAAAGACACCTTTTGTTAATGTACCTGTTTTATCAAAGACGATATATTTCACATCATTCAATGCTTCTAAATAGTTACTTCCTTTTACTAAAATCCCACTTTTGGATGCACCACCGATACCTCCAAAGAATCCAAGAGGAATGGATACGACTAACGCACATGGACAAGAAATAACTAAGAATACTAACGCTCTATAAATCCACTCGGAGAATGTAGCACCTTCTAAAATAAGCGGTGGAATAAACGCCATGATCGCTGCTGTAATAACTACAACAGGAGTATAGTAGCGCGCAAATTTCGTAATAAAGTTTTCTGTCGGTGCTTTTTTACTACTTGCATTTTGAACTAAATCTAAAATTTTTGATACAGTAGATTCACCAAATTCTTTTGTAACTTCAATTGTTAATACACCATTTTGGTTTACAAAACCACTTAATACGTCATTACCAACTTCTACTTCACGCGGTACAGATTCACCTGTAAGTGCTGAAGTATCCATCATTGATGTTCCCTCGACTACTTTTCCGTCTAATGGTACTTTCTCACCCGGTTTTACGATAATATAATCGCCGATTTGTACATCTTCCGGTGATACTTGTTTCGTTTCATTTCCAACCTTTACATTCGCATAATCAGGGCGAATATCCATTAATGAAGTAATTGATTTTCGAGAGCGATTTACTGCAATACTTTGGAATAGTTCCCCTACTTGATAAAATAGCATTACCGCAACAGCTTCTGAATATTGTTGAATTGCAAAAGCTCCTACAGTTGCAATTGCCATTAAAAAGTTTTCATCGAATACTTGGCCGCGAGTTATGTTTCTTACCGCTCTCCAAACGATATCTCCACCTATTAATAAATACGCAAGGACGAATAATGGAATTGTTATCATTTGTGGTAAATCAGCTAAGGCAGCAATTCCTGTCAAAATTCCACCGACTACTAATCGCCCTATCATCTTTTTCACATTTGCTTCACCATGGTCGTGACTATGTCCGTGGTCATGGCCGCTCTTTTCTTCACGAACAACTTTCACATCTGGTTCTAACTTTTGAACGACATTCTTTATATCTTCTACAGTCGATTCTAACTCTCTTTTATTCGCAACTTCTACTCGTAATTTCTTTGATACGAAATCAACAGTTGCTTCTGAAACTGTCGGCATTTCCTTAACTTTATTTTCAATCTTCATTGCACAGTTCGCGCAATCTAAACCTTCTAATATAAAAACTTCTTTTGCAACTTTATTTTTTTGCTCTTCTTGCACTTTAATATGTGGTTCTAACTTTGTAACAAGCTGTTTTGCTTCTGTCACAACTTCATTTTCTTTATTTTGTGCTGTTTCTAAAACCATCGTCTTTGTTGCAAAGTTTACAGAGCAAGAATTTACTCCTTCTATATTCCCAACGCCTTTTTCAATTTTCATTGCACAGTTCGCACAATCTAAACCTTCTAACATCAGTTTCTTTTTCACTAATGCTTCTGCCATCGTTCTCCCTCCTCGCGTTTTTATTCTTCCTCGTTTACGTGTTCAAACGCTTGCTCGAAGATATGAATTACGTGCTGGTCAGCTAACGAATAATAAACGACCTTTCCTTCTTTACGATTCTTTACAAGTTTCGCTTGCTTTAACACACGTAGCTGATGTGAAATAGACGATTGTGTCATTCCTAATAAATAAGCTAAATCACAAACGCACATTTCAGCTTCAAATAATGCATGTAATATTCTCGTACGCGTACGGTCACCTAATACTTTAAATAGTTCTGCTACTTTACTTAAACTTTCATCAGTCGGAATTGTTTGCTTCACTTGATCCACGACTTCCTCATGAATTACCGTTTGAGAACAAGTTTCCTGCGGTGTTTCTACTTTATTTTCAGCCATTATAGCTCACCTCTTTAATTGAACATATGAACAACTGTTCATATATCTTATACTTTTATTATATGAGCGCCTACTCATATGTGTCAATAAAATCCGAAAGATTTTTTTGACAATTCCATTCATATTTCAACATATACATATCAATATTCTCCGCACCTATCATACTCTTCATACAAAAAGGATACACGAAAACTATCGTGCATCCTTCTCTTATTTCCCCTACATTAGCTACCCGTAAAAGCCCGATTGTTGAAGGCTAATAATCAACAGGAGATGAAGAACCCCCACTGATTAAAGTTTCACTGCATCCACAATTAACGAAGCAAATTCTAATGTACCATCTTGATTTCTATGATCAAAACGTTTCGAGCGATAAATAAAACCATCTTTCTCATTCCAATCATTATAATGAAACTTACCATTCTCATCACAGTATTCTAAAATCCTAACTTGAAAACCTGCCGATTCAAACATGGACGTGATTGTTTTATAGTTATGAACGATTTTATGACTTGCTGCTGGATGATCTAATGGCCCTGGTCCACCTACTTGTACACCTTGCTGATATTCTTCATCTGGGAAAAATGCATCTGGCACTGCACAACGAATATATCCACCCTCCGTTAAAAACTCATAACAAATTTTTGCAGCTTCGATTCCTTCTTCGTACGATAAATGCTCCCATACATGTTCCGCTAAAATTGCTGATAAAGAATTAGGTTGAAATTTATCAAGCCAAGTTTCTCTTCGCAATAAATTTAATTCTTCTTCATTCGTATGTAACCAACCAGGGTTATTATTATACTCCTCTGCTCCAACAACCACTTTCGTTTCTAGCATTCCTCTTCTCCCCTTTTTTCATATTCCGACATAAAAATTCGACAATTTAACATTTATTTCCTTCCTTATCCAAAAGAAAAAGCCTTGTGCGCTCCCTAGACGCACAAGGCTTACTATTTTATATCCCTTTAATTAGCTTGATCTAAATTATCCTGCGAACTTCCATCTTCTTTTAAATGACTATGTTTTTTCGAATAAACAAAGTATACAACTACTCCGATTGCTAACCAAACACCGAAGTATATCCATGTTTTTAATGGTAAATTTACCATTAAGAATAGACAACATGCAACTGAAATAATCGGTAAGATCGGTACAAGTGGTACCATAAATCCACGTTGTAATTTCGGATGCGTTTTACGAAGAATGATAACAGTTACACCCACCATGGCGAATGTTAATAACGCTCCAATATTCGCTAAATTCGACAATTCTTTTAAATCGATAAATCCAGCAATTAAAGCACTACCAATTCCCGTTAACCACACTGAAAATGTTGGCGCTTCAGTCTTCTTGTTAATTTTCGCAAAAGATTTTGGTAATAAACCGTCACGGCTCATTGCGAAGAATACACGCGTTGTCGCATAAATGTAAGCGAAAATTACAGCCATAATACCGATTACAGCTCCAATAGCAATTACACCAGCCACTTTATCTTGTCCTACAACTTCTAACACATATGCCATAGCTTCAGGTACATCTAATTCCTTATAAGAAACCATACCTGTCATAACGAGACAAACTACAACATAAATGATTGTACAAATAACTAACGAGGCAATAATACCAATTGGTAGATCACGTTGCGGATTTTTTACTTCTTCAGCAGAAGTTGCTAATGCATCAAATCCTAAGAAAGCAAAGAATACTGCTGCTCCCCCTGCGAACACTCCACTTAAACCGTAAGGTGCAAATGGTATCCAGTTTTCTGGTTTCACGTAGAATACACCAACTGCAATGAATAAAACAACAATACCAATTTTAATTAATACCATTATGTTATTCACACGCTTACTTTCTTTTGTACCTCGTGATAATAACCAAGTTATCACTAAGGTAACGATAACTGCCGGTAAGTTTACCATACCACCTTGCGCTGGAATCGTTAGCAATGCTTTTGGGATTTCAAGTCCCAATCCACTCACTAAATTATTGAAATAACCCGTCCATCCGCCAGCTACTGCGGCAGTCGTTACGACATATACGGATAACAATGTCCATCCCATTAAATGAGCAACAAACTCACCAATTGTTGCATACGAATATGTGTACACACTACCTGAAACAGGGAGTGTAGATGCAACTTCCGCATAACATAAAGCTGCAAATCCACAAACAATTGCTGCAATCATAAATGAAAAAATAACTGCTGGACCAGCATCTCTTGCTGCTACTAATCCAGTTAATACTAGAACTCCTGTACCAATTATCGCACCAATTCCTAGCATTGTTAGGTCGAATGCCCCTAGCGTTTTCGTTAAAGTTTTACTTTTACTTTCCCCTAACAATTGCGTAACGGATTTCTTTTTAAATAGGTTGGCCACGATGAATGCCCCCTTTTGCCAAGAAGAGCTAAGAGGTATTATCTCTTAGCTCTTATCATGTTGTTTTATATATTGTTCGATTTTGTTTTGTATAATGCTTCTATTAGCAAGATACTGTTTCTGCTTCTAATAATTCTTTAGCACCTTTGTACTCTACACCGTGAGCTTCTGCAACAGCTTCAAATGTTACATAGCCATCTAATGTGTTAATACCTTTTAATAATGCAGTGTTGCCTAGGCAAGCAGCTTTGTAGCCTTTGTTAGCAATTTGTACTGCATATGGTACTGTTACGTTTGTTAATGCAAGAGTTGATGTACGTGGAACCGCACCTGGCATGTTTGCAACTGCATAATGAACAACACCGTGTTTTTCGTAAGTTGGGTTATCATGAGTTGTAATACGGTCAGTTGTTTCGAAAATACCACCTTGGTCAATCGCGATATCTACAACAACAGAACCCGGTTCCATTGATTTAATCATTTCTTCTGTTACAAGTTTTGGCGCTTTTGCACCTGGGATTAATACTGCACCAATTACAAGATCAGACTCTTTTACAGCTTCTGCAATATTGTAAGGATTAGACATTAAAGTTTTTACTTGGTTTCCGAAAATGTCATCTAATTGACGAAGACGTTCTGCACTTAAGTCGATGATTGTTACATCCGCACCTAGTCCAACTGCAATTTTAGCAGCATTTGTACCAGCTTGTCCACCACCGATAATTGTTACTTTACCACGTTTAACCCCTGGAACACCTGCAAGTAAGATACCTTTACCGCCTTTGTTTTTCTCAAGGAACTGTGCACCAATTTGTGCAGCCATACGACCAGCTACTTCACTCATAGGTGCAAGTAATGGTAATGAACGGTTTTCTAATTGTACTGTTTCGTACGCAATAGCTACTACTTTCTTCTCGATTAAAGCTTTTGTTAATTCTGGTTCTGGAGCTAAGTGTAAGTATGTGAATAAGATTAAACCTTCACTGAAGTGTTTGTATTCGCTTTCAATTGGTTCCTTAACTTTCATAACCATTTCCATGTTCCAAGCTTCTTCAGCTGTATCAACAATTTTTGCTCCAGCTTCAACATACTGAGCATCTGTGAAACCAGATCCTAAACCTGCACCCTTTTGAATAAATACTTCGTGATTGTTACGAATTAAATGTACAACACCAGCTGGTGTCATTGCCACACGGTTTTCGTTGTTTTTAATTTCTGCTGGTACCCCAATACGCATAATGAAATGCCCCCTTATAATTAACAGAAAAAAGAAAGTCTTTTTTCTTTTTGTAATAATTAATAACTTATGTCCTTATTCTAGCATAACTTAAAAGTTATGAAAACGCTAACATATCATTTTTCTAAAGTTTTTATATTTAGAATAGTGTAAATATATAAAACATTGATTCTATTAGGAAGTTCGTTCTATTTCATTATCTATTACTCTATTTTTATTATATCCCTTCAAAATAAGCAGTAATCATTTATTATTTGACAATAATATAACAATGTAAAAACTCCAAATGAAGACGTATACATATACAGTTATTACTTTACACAATATTTTAGAAATATATTCTTTTTACAAAAAACAGCTGCTGGCATTTAGCCAGCAGCTGGATAACTTATAAATAACTTTGAAAACAAATCATCTGTTGTTTCAGTAATTTTATCAAACAGATCACTTTCTTCCGCTTCTTGCTCTTTTAACTCCTTAATTGTTTCACGTGCATCTTCAGGATAATCGGTAATGATACCATCTACGTTTAACTTATAATATGCCTTTAAACTCTCCATATCATTTACTGTCCATACGTAAATTGGCTTATTTAACTTCCTTGCTTCTTTTACTAATTTCTTATTTAACATGTATTCTTCTGCTACATAAAAGTCAGCTTTTACATTCTTTAAGTTAGCTCTACTTGCATACAGTATATATCCTACTTTTATATCTGAATTTGCACGCTTAAACTCTTTAATGAGTGGATAGTGTAACGTTTGAATTACACATTGCTTCTCAAATTCATTATCTTTAATCGCTTTTAATACTTTATTTACAAAGTCTTTTTCGCCCCCATGAAGCTTCACTTCAATATTGAGTTTGATTTTCCCCTTTGCAAGCTTAATGATTTCATCAAGTGTACTTATTTGTCCTGAAAATCCATCTTGACTAAGAGTAAGCTGTCTTAATTCATCCATCGTTAAATCTGACACATGCACATTGGCATTTGCAAGACGTTTTAACTTCAAGTCATGTATAACCGCTAGCTCACCGTCTTTCGTTTGTAATACATCTATTTCAGCGTAGTCTGCTTTTGCATCAATAGCACCTTGCACAGCTTCTTTCGTATTTTCTACCCCTTTTGATATATATCCGCGGTGCGCCATAATAATCGGTTCTTTATACGAATTTGAAATAAACGTTACAATGAAGGCAACGACCATTCCGGCCGTAATAATCCCTACAATATATACACTAATAAATTTCCAGCGATGTTTTTGAAAGAAACATTTATCCGCTTTCGTTTTCGAATAATCTAATCCTTCTTCTAATAAAACATCTTCAACCGGAACCTTTTGTAAGTACAATCTTGTTATAGCCATAATATAAAATGGTGTAACGATAAAGCTAAATAAATACAATGTACTTGTTAGGAATACAGAAATCGTTGATTCAGCTAATAAAGCAAATGTTCCTTTTGGGTTTGTAAATTCATACACACCCCATAGACACAATAAATATATTCCAAAAAACACAATATAAACAATTCCTATTGAAATAAAAAAACCTACTAAAAAGAATAGTACTTTAAAAAAGCTTTCTTTTACTAAAGCTGCACTTTTGCGTGCTGCTGTGCGAAACGGCTTTTGTTCTAAAACGACAATAGGTAGAACGAAAATCCAGCGAAGGTTCAAATACGCAACTACGGCAAAGAACGTGTAATAACCTACTTGTCCCATCGTCGTCTTAAACAGTTCTCCTGTAATAAAATTAGGAATTTGAATTTGCGGAATTAATGCCGTTTCGTATCCCATATTTAAAAGAGGTAATAATACGACAGCATATAAAATAAATCCTGGTAAGCAATATGTGAAAAGCGTAGGTAAGTACGTTACGGTTTTATATAAAATCGGGCGTAATTTCACCTTTTGTCTTTTATGAGCGAAATACGAAATAATAATAAGCACCGCAAATTCCGTAAAGATAAGAAACAGTGCTAACAAGGATAAAATTACGATTGCCAAAATGCCGTATGGTGTTTTCAAAAATGCTAATAATTCATCATTTGTCGCATTTGCGTAACCACCAAAATACAATAATTTATTAAAAATGATCCCAAACAGTGGAACAAACACAATCGCTGCTAACAATTTATAAGCAAGTTGAAAGGTTAATACATTCCAAAAAGCAAATTTTACTGTTTGAAAGGAATGGCTCATTACTCCTGGTATAGATAGTCTTTTACGGTGTTGCATATATTCCTCCACATTCTAAAACGATATTTGAGATGGATTCCACATTTCCATTTCTAATCCATCTTTTTAATAATAATATATTCCGCTTAACATGAACACTCTTATACATATAATGAAAAAAGTGATGGCTACTTCCCATCACTTTTTTCATCTACTCTATTTTTTCTCTAATCCTTGCCCAAATGCTTTCAAAAAGCTAAAACCGAATGTGATTGCTCTATTGATATCTGGATCTTTTAATACTTTAAAGAAATCCATCACTTTTGTTTTTTTACCACTATTTAATTCATCTGTTGCAAATTGCAATCCAGTAACTAAGCTCGATGTGATTTGTTTTGTTACCTCTGGGTCAACTGAAGATAAAGCCTCTCCTGCCCCCATCATATTGTTCAGTGCATTTTTCACTGGTTCACGATTTAATTGCTCAACAGCAATTTTCGAAACATCTTCTTTCGCAGCAAGTAAACTAATCGCCGCATCTAAAATACCAGCTTTCTGTAATTGCGCTAGTAATTGCATCGTTTCCTCAACTGCTTCACGGTTATTCGCTAATTCCGTGAACAGTTCCTCTGCTAATTGCTGTTTCTTCTCTTCTTCTGTTACAACTTTCTTTTTAATTAACGTAATTTCTTTTGCCACTATCTCCGCCCCCTAGTCCACCAGTGATACGTATTGTTTTCTTTGCCATTTTTGCTGAATTTCAACACCATTTTGTGGATGGCGTTTTTTATCTCGCGGGTTTGAAGATGGTAATGGACGATTTCCTTTTTCACGTAATACGCGCAGTTTCACCATCGTTTGTTTATAAGCTGGTGTACACGTATAAATATCTGTCGCTGTTCCTGTTAAAATATTAATAGCCTCTTCATTTACTGTTGCATGCATTGGTAAATATAACTCATTTCCCGTTACACGGTCTGTAACAAGTGCTTGTACTTTAATCTTACCAAACGGCGATGCTAATTCTACAAGACCACCATCTTTCACATTACGCTCTTTAGCAAGTTCAGGTGAAATTTCAACGAATACTTCAGATACTTTAGATAAAATACCAGCCGACTTATTCGTCATATTCCCTTCATGGAAATGCTCTAGCATACGACCATTATTTAATAGTAAATCATACTCATCCGGCGCCACAACTGGTGGTACCCATTCATCTAATGATAAACGAGCAAGTTTATCTGGGAAGTTAAATCCATCTACATATAATAGCGGTGTATCGCTACCATCATGGCTACCCCAACATAAACTATTCCATCCTTCTAAACGATCATATGTTGCCTGAGAATATAACGGTGCAAGCGATGCTATTTCATCCATAATCTCACTTGGGTTTTCATAATTCCAATCTCCGCCTAGTGCACGAGCTACTTTTTGTAAAATCCACCAGTCTGGTTTTGAATCACCAAGCGGCTTCAATACTTCATATAATCTTTGAATACGACGTTCTGTATTCGTAAACGTCCCTTCTTTTTCTAAGCTCGGTGCTGCCGGTAAAATAACATCAGCAAAACGAGCTGTTTTTGATAAGAACATATCTTGAACAACAAGGAAATCTAAATTCGCTAAAATATGTTGCACATGGTTCGCATTTGAATCTACTAAAGCCATTTCTTCACCCATAACATACATACCGCGCAGTTTTCCTTCTTCCGCCGCAAGTAACATTGCAATATTATTTAATCCTGGCTCTTTCGGAATCGTCGTACCGTACGCTTTTTCAAATTTAGCACGGAGCGTATCATCAGATACCGCTTGATAACCTGGAAGCCAATTCGGTAAGGTCGCCATATCACAAGCGCCTTGTACGTTATTATGTCCTCTTAATGGGTATGCACCTGCACCAGGACGACGGTAGTTACCCGTAACAAGTAATAAATTTGAAATTGCAGCTGAAGTTGTACTACCACCTGTATTTTGAGTTACACCCATTCCCCAAAGTACACAAGTACCGTCTGCTTCATATACCATACGAGACATTTCTTTCAGGTTCTCTTTAGAAATCCCCGTAATTTCTTCTGTGTAATCAAGCGAATACTTTTCTAACATTTTGCTATATTCATCAAAGTTCTTTACATTTTCAGCTAAGAACTTTTTATCATGCCAATCTTGATCGATAATATATTTCGTAATACCAGCAAGCCATACATAATCAGTTCCTTGACTCGGATGAACAAATATATCCGCACGCTCAGCCATTTCATGTTTACGAAGGTCTGCTACAATTAATTTTTGTTCGTGTAATTTATGAGCACGTTTCACACGCGTCGCAAGTACAGGATGTCCCTCTGTCGGATTCGCACCAACGATAATAACAAGACCTGCTTCAGCGATATCTTTCACTGTTCCAGCATCCCCACCCATACCGACAGTTTTAAATAAGCCGTCTGTTGCTGGAGATTGACAATAACGGGAACAGTTATCTACATTATTTGTTCCATATATTTGACGAGCTAGTTTTTGCATAAGATAATTCTCTTCATTCGTTACTTTCGAAGAAGAAATAAACCCAAATGCATCGCTGCCGTATTCTGATTTAATATGCTGCATGTTAGATGCAACAACTTCAAGAGCTTCTTCCCAAGAAGCTTCAACAAACATATCTCCTTGGCGAATTAATGGCTTTGTAATGCGATCTTCACTATTTACAAAGTCCCATCCAAATTTGCCTTTTACACATGTAGAGATACCATTAACCGGTGCATCTGAAACAGGTTGTACTTTTAAAATGTGACGGTCTTTCGTCCACACTTCAAACGAGCAACCTACACCGCAAAATGTACAAACTGTTTTCGTCTTTTTAACCTTCGTCTTGCGCATCGCAGATTCCACTTCTGAAACTGCTAAAATACTGCTATATCCTGGCTCTACATCTTTTACAAAATCAATCATCGGATCTAACACATCTGGTTTTAATCCTGTCATAAACCCAGCTTCACCTAGCATTGTTTTTTCCATTAACGCATTACATGGACAAACTGTTACACATTGCCCACAACTCACACAAGACGAGTCATTTATACTTACACCATTGTCCCAAATAACACGCGGGCGGTCTAAATTCCAATCAATCGATATAGTTTCATTGACTTGTAGGTTTTGACATACTTCTACACACTGTCCACAAGCAATACATTGATTGGGATCATACCGGTAAAACGGATGTGACATGTCCACTTCACACGCACTTACTTTCGGTTCATACGGGTATTTCTGTTCTTCAATTTCCATCATATGCACTGTATTATGCACTTTACAGTTACCATTATTGTTATCACAAACAGTACAATACAATAAATGGTTCTCTAATATTCGATCCATCGCCTCAGTCTGCGCCTCTTTTGCGCGCTGCGACTGTCTTTCAATATGCATACCGTTCTCTATTTGCGTTGAACAAGCACGCATTAACTTCCCATCTACTTCTACAATACATGTATCACAAGTTTGAATTGGATCTACTTCTGGTACATGACAAATTTGAGGATGTTCCAAGTTACTCTCGTTAAATAATTGTAGTATCGTCTTTTCACCTGATGCAGCAAATTCTTTACCATCAACGGTTACACGGACTGTCTGTTCTGCCATAGTTTCCCCACTCCTTACAACCAACTGTACAACACGTTTATGAATCCGTTTTCAAAAAAAAACAAGTTACTGTACATATTTTTGAAACGCTCTGCTGAAATCCTTTTCTTATGAAGTCGATTCTTGATGTTATAAGGTATAACTACGAAAGCTTGAAAATGTCACTATTCTACAGTTCTATTATATCGTACATATACAATAATAACCAAAATAATCTGTGATTTCCCTGCTAATAGGTGTTTTTATTTTTTCAATGTTTTATGATAAATGTGGGAGAAAAATACATATAAAAGGGGAATTTAATATGGAGTTTACGCAAGAGACATATACGATTGTACGCTATCAATCTAGCTCATTTTCAAAACAAGTTGATGAGATTGTTACAGAATCTCCTATTACTATTAAATTAAATGGTGAAGAATACGTAACAGTTGTATGCACACCAAATTACATTGAAGATATGGTAGTTGGTTTTTTAATTTCTGAAGGAATTATTTCTTCCTATAAAGATGTTGAAGAAATATGGGTTCAAAAAGAGAACGGAATTGTCCATGTAAAATCATCAAAAGTGAATCCACTCTATCAAACTTTATATAATAAACGATACATCACTTCTTGCTGCGGAAAAGGTAGACAAGGTTTTATTTTCGTAAACGACGCCGCAAAAGCAAAAGATTTACATGATATACATGTAAAAATTACTCCTGAAGAATGCTTTTACTTAATGAATGCCTTACAACAATCTTCCACTACATTTCGCCAAACCGGCGGTGTTCACAATACTGCGCTATGTGATCGAAACAATATCCTTATATCAAGAATGGATATCGGAAGACATAACGCATTAGATAAAATATACGGCTATTGTTTACGTAATGATATATCTGTTAAAGGAAAAATTATCGCATTTAGCGGACGTATTTCATCTGAAATTTTACTCAAAGTTTCAAAAATCGGCTGTGAAATTGTTCTATCCAAATCCGCTCCAACAAAACTAGCCTTGCAACTTGCTCATGACTTAGGCATTACAGTCGTAGGATTTATTAGAAATGACTCTTGTAATATTTACACACATCCAAAACGAATTGATGGCTATCAATTGAATGTTTAAAAAATAACTCCTCGATCGAGGAGTTATTTTAGTTATAAAAATGTAATATATTAAAGACTTGAATAGTTAATAAAGTTAATATATAATTTCATTACACAATTAAATCAAAACATTGTAGCATATATCTTTTTATTCTTTTACAAATTAAAAGAGACTGCTAAAAAACGCATACTCAATCTTATAAAAGTAATGGATTTATTTGAAATCCACCAAGGAGGTTACAACTATGGAAATTCGCTTATTAACAACAGAGGACGCAGAAATATATTTAAAAGTTTGTATGGAAGGTTTAACGAAGAACCCGGAAGCTTTTAGCTCTTCTTATGAAGATGTTCTTAAACATGAAAATCCTGTAGCTGCTATGGCAAAAAGATTAAGCAATCCGGATAAGTATACTCTAGGTGTCTTCAACGATAACGATTTGATTGGTATTGCTACTTTAGAAACAAAACCATTCATTAAACAAGAACATAAAGCAAAAATCGGCTCCGTTTTTGTTTCCCCAAAAGCACGTGGCCTTGGGGCAGGGCGAGCTCTAATTAAAGCAATTATTGAAAATGCCGATAAATTACATGTAGAACAACTTATGCTCGATGTTGTAGCTGGTAACGATGCCGCAAAAAAACTATATGAGTCATTAGGTTTCCAAACTTACGGCGTGCAAGAACGTTCATTAAAGCACAACGGTCAATATTGGGACGAAGAACATATGGTTTTATTCTTAAATGATTAATACTTCAATATAAAATGAAACTTTAATTGGTGTGGGGGATGTCTATCCCCACTGATTATTAATCCACAAATAGCGGGATAGTTTTCTAAAAGCATCTTCTTATTAAGAAAGATGCTTTTTTCATTACAACAATGTAATCTTCATGTCACCTTTATCGATCGTACCAATCCTTTCCATTCACTATACTAAAAATATAAAATGAACGAACAGCATTCAATTGATATGTAGAGGAGAATGTGACATGAAACAAAAAAAACGAGCTATCTTTTTAATATGTGCTACAGCAATGGTAACTTCTGGATTAGCAATTTTACCTTGGTTTATTATATAAAAATATGCCTCTTGATAAAGTAGAACTTTAATCCAGGAGGTCATTCCCCCACTAGTTATTACTCCACACCAATCGGATAAAATAAAAAAAGCTGATTGCTTGTTAACAAGTAATCAGCTTTTATATATTATAAAATTCCCAAAATTTTATTTACGCAACTTATAATAATAATCATAGATACGGCAACACACATTACAACCGTATTACGATCTTGCTTTTCTTTTTTTGAAACTTCTTCTTTTGGATTCATGTGTATTATCTCCTTTTAAAAAAAGTGTGAGATAGGAAATTTTTCTTATCCGATGCGAGGTGAATACGAAAACCCTCTCTATCTCACATACACAATAGAATGGAATTGTCATTTTATAAATAAAATGACATGACGTTATGTCGCAACATAGGGTATTTGTGTCGCTACGTTTTCTATTATAAATAATAGTTGTGCAAAACTAGTGCATTTTTTATGTCAATTGCCCTGAGCGAAAAAATCAGCCATCCATTCAATCACATAAAAAGAGTTTTTTATTATTTTCATGTAAACTATACAAGTAGAATGAATAGTTTGGGGTGCACAAGATTATGGTAAAAATTTTATTAGTAGACGATGAAGAACGTATGTTACGATTGCTAGATCTTTTCTTAAGCCCTCGCGGCTATTTTTGTATGAAAGCTAAATCTGGCCTTGAAGCGCTGGAATTAATCGAGCAAAAAAAATTCGATATTATTTTATTAGATGTTATGATGCCAAATATGGACGGATGGGATACTTGCTATCAAATCCGTCAAATTTCCAACGTTCCAATCATTATGCTAACAGCTCGTAATCAAAATTACGATATGGTTAAAGGCCTTACTATGGGAGCAGACGACTATATCACAAAACCATTTGATGAGCATGTATTAGTCGCACGAATTGAAGCTATATTACGCCGGACAAAGAAAGATGGCTTTGTTAGCTTCAATGGTATTGAGTGGGATAAAACGAAACATACTGTCACAGTGTATGACGAAAAAATCTCACTAACTCCTATCGAATTTTCATTACTTGGACTGTTTTTACAAAATACAAACCGTGCTTACAGCCGAGATGATTTAATCGAAAAAATTTGGGGCTATGAAACAGACATCGAATATAGAACGATTGATTCGCATATTCGCAATATCCGTGATAAATTACGTAAAAAAGGATTTCCAGTCGAGGATTATTTAGAAACCGTTTATAAAGTCGGATATAAATGGAAAAGTGAATAATTACTTAGGTCAGTGGAAATATCATACCACTGACTCTTTATTATGAATAAGGTATGGTGGGAAAATGAGTAAACTTTCACTTAAAATTGGGACATACTTTTTAATATTAGCTTTATGTATTGAAACAATTGCTTTCGTATCCTTTTACAAAAGTATTTCAAAAATGCGGATTACAGAAGAAACAGGTGCTCTATTAGAAAAAGGCAATCGGTATCGTGACAAAATTGTAAACCGCGCAAAATGGAATGAATATTCTAAACAAAAACCAAACACCGAACGACCTAAACGCCCTTGGTATCAAGAGTTCACTATCGAGCATGCAGCTGAAGAATTAATTGGCTCAGAATTAATCGCTAACACCGATACCACTATCATTATAACTGACAAGAACGGCAAAATCATTTCCACCTCAGAACCCGTAACAAAGGAAATGCAAAAACAACTTATTTGCAAAACGAAAAATATCCCCCAAAACGGGGTGATCGTAGAAAAAAACTGGAAAAAATCGAAATTCATCTCAACAGTAAGCCCACTTGAAATAACTGGATTTCAAGGTAACTTACATATGTTATTAAAGACATCTTTTTTAGAAAATATGTTAATTAAACTCATGGACCAATTTCTTATCATCAGTATTTTAACAATTATTTTAACAACGATTTCTGTCTTTGTTTTTTCTCGAGTTATTACAGAGCCGCTTATAAAAATGAAAAGAGCGACCGAAAAAATTTCAAAATTAAATAAGCCAATTCAATTAGGAATTAAACGAAATGATGAACTTGGAAGTTTAGCAAAAACGATTGAAGATTTATCGAGTGAACTTACGTATATGAAAAAAGAACGAAATGAATTTCTCGCTAGTGTTGCTCACGAATTATTAACTCCATTAACCTATATGAAAGGTTATGCAAAGGTAGCAAAGAGAGACTCTTTAACGAAAGAAGAACGCGAAGAATATTTACAAATCATTGAGGACGAAACGGATAGTGTAACCGATCTCGTACAAGATTTATTTATGCTTGTACAATTAGAACAACACCAATTTGTTATTAAAAAACAAACGATGCTTCTTCAACCATTTTTAGAAAGAATGGTTGAAAAAACAAAAACAACATTAACGAACAAACAAATGCAACTTCATGTATATTGTAAAAACGATTTAGAAGTTTGCATAGACGAAAGACGCATGGAACAAGTTATGTTAAATTTATTGCATAATGCTTATCAGCATTCACCAGAAAACACTACTATAACAATACGTGTACTAACGGAAGCAGATTATTTTACAATAAGTGTACAAGATGAAGGTGAAGGTATTCCAAAAGAAGATATCCCGCATATTTTCGATCGCTTTTACCGTGTTGATAAATCCAGAACGAGGGCTACTGGAGGAAAAGGTATCGGACTGGCTGTTGCAAAGGAAATTGTAGAATTGCATAACGGTTCCATTCTAGTAACAAGCCAATTAGGAGTGGGAACAAACTTTATAATCGAGATTCCTTTTGAATAAGATGCGTGTGAAAACACCAGTAGTTGTAAACACTACTGGTGTTATTTTGTTCATAAAATCTGCCCTTAGAAGCTAAGCTTTTGAAATTATTCTTATTTCAATATAAAATAAAGTGAAACTTTAATCCATGGAAAGGTTCACTCCATGGATTATTAGTTGAACCAATCGGGCATTTACGGGCAGTTACCTCCCACCTAACTTCCGCGCATTCGCCGAATTTTAAAATTGGAGCCTTACTGCCCGCGAATAGCGTGGTAAAGGTACATTTGTCAAAGATCTGGAGGGTGATATAATTGGATATCCATGTATTAACAAAAGACGAAGCAGAAATTTACTTAGAACTTCGCGTAGAAGGATTAAAGCAAAACCCTGAAGCTTTCAGCTCTTCTTATGAAGATATTATTAATAAAGAGTGTGCTATTGAATATAAAGCACAAAAATTAGCACAAGACGAAAACTATACACTAGGTGCATTTAAAAACGGAAAATTAATCGGAGTTGCTACACTGGAAACGAAACCATATGTAAAACAAGAACATAAAGCAAAAATTGGTTCCGTATATGTGTCTCCAAAAGCACGCGGACTTGGAGCAGGAAAAGCACTTATTAAAGAATGTCTTGAGCTTGCTAAATCTTTAGACGTAGAACAAGTTATGCTTGATGTTGTTGTCGGAAACGATGGTGCGAAGAAACTTTATGAGTCATTAGGCTTTAAAACGTTTGGTGTACAAGAACGTTCACTGAAATATAACGGACAATATTGGGATGAAGAGCATATGGTCTTATTCCTAGATGAAAATAAATAATAAAAAACATCCTCTCATATATGAGGATGTTTTTTTACTTTTTTATAAACCATGCCTTATTTAATAATTGAATCGCTTTCGCAATTTCTTCTTCTGATAAAATCGCAAATCCAAGTAGTACTATATTTTCAGGTGCAGTACCGTCTTTATAGTACGTAGACACAGGGTATATTTTGATACTATGTTTCGCAGCTTCTTTAATTAATTCTTTTTCCCGCATTCCATTATGCACCTTTAATAAAATGTGCAATCCTGAATCTTCTCCTATCACTTCAACACGATTTGAGAAGTACTTTTCTAGTTCAAAAACAAGTCGATCTCTCTTCTTTCGATAGACGACACGCATTTTATGAATATGTTTTTCCCAATATCCTTCATTTAAAAACCTTCTAATCACTTCTTGATCCATTCTTGAAACACTTTGTGTATAAAATAAATATTGTTGTTGATACTTTTTAATCAATTTCTTTGGTAACACCATATAGCTCATCCGTAATGATGGCAACAATGCTTTCGATAGCGTCCCCATATAAATAACTTTCCCGTCTGTATCTAACCCTTGCAGTGCCGGTATAGGTTTTCCCGAATAGCGAAATTCACTATCGTAATCATCTTCAATAATATACCTACCTTCTTCTTTCTTCGCCCATTGTAAAAGCTGCATCCTTCTCGTGATAGGCATAATCATTCCGCATGGGAATTGATGGGATGGAGTTACAAATACAATATTTGCATCGCTATTTTCTAAATCTGCCATACAAATTCCGTCCCTGTCTAAAGACAACATTTGAACCTTCTCTTCTCCCTGTTCAAAAACAACCATTTTCCTATGATAACCTGGGTTTTCAACTGCATAATTACTTCCTTTTAATAATTGAAACAGTAATTTCACTAATATTTGTGTTCCCGCTCCTAATACGATTTGACTAGCTGCACAACGCACACCTCTAGATTCATACAAATAGTTCGCAATTTCTTCTCTTAAGCTCCATTCTCCTTGTGGGTGACCAAGAAAGAGCAACTCATTATTATGAGGCTGCCATACGTCATTTATAATTTTCCGATACATGTTGAACGGAAAAGCATTTGTATCGACGCCTGTTTGTGTGAAATCAAATTTATAATCCCTCTCCTGAAAGGGTACTTCTTCTATTCTCTCTTCGTTTTCTTCTACATGAACCATTTGCTCAATCTTACATACAAAATAACCTTTTCTCGAAATTGATTCAATATAACCTTCTGCAAGTAATTGCTCGTAAGCTGCCTCTACTGTATTTTTACTTACTTGTAAATGTGTTGCTAACTTTCGCTTAGCCGGTAACTTCGTAAAAGATAGAATCGTTCCATTTTTAATTTCTTTTTTTATATACTCATACAACTGCACATACAATGCCTTCTTACTATTCATATTTAAATTAGGCGTTAATTCTAACATAATATCTGACCCCTTAACAAAACTAAAACCTGATACTTCTTACAGTACCAGATTTTATATATAATTCCTTTTATCATGTCACACATAAAAAATCAAATACTAAAGAGGAGATGCATGATCATGAACAAAAGTAGATGTATTGGACTCATTATGATTATTACAGGAGCCACATTATGGGGATTATCTGGACCGATGATTCAATGGCTATTTCAACATACGAACGTATCATCAATTGATTTTTTAACAATTCGCTTGTTGCTTGCAGGAGTATTTATTTTGTCTATCCTACTAATAAAGAAACAAAACATATTTCAAATTTGGAAACATCCTAGACATTCTATACAGCTTATTATTTTCTCTATTCTTGGCATGCTCGGTGCGCAATATGCCTTTATCGAAACAGTTCATATTAGTAATGCTGTCACAGCAACACTCTTTCAATTTCTAGGCCCTGTTCTTATTACAATGTATGTTGCATTTCAGCAAAGAAAATCCCCTACTTCTATGCAACTACTTGCAATTATAACTGCGCTAACAGGAACATACTTTATTATTACAAATGGCTCAATCGAAAATATTTTTTTATCCAAAGCAGCCATTATTTTCGGACTATTAACGGCAATTGGATTTGCATTTTATACCCTTCATCCAGCTTCTCTCATTAAAGAATGCGGAACAACTGTAGTAATTGGGTGGGGGATGTTAATCGGAGGAATTGCACTGCTTATTTATAATCGTTCATTTGGGTGGAATCAATTTTCACACACTCTTACACTAAAAACTTTTTCTATGCTTATTCTTATCATTATTAGTGGGACCCTTTCTTTCCTTCTTTATATTGGTAGTCTTAAATATTTAGCAGCAACAGAAACAAGTATTTTAACTAGTATTGAACCACTTGTAGCAGCCATCGTTTCAATCACTTGGCTAAATGAATCGTTTGGATCATATCAATTATTAGGCGGCGTATGTATCGTTCTGTCTGTTATTTTTTTGACGATGCCTCAAAAAGAGACCGAGCCAACCTACACAACTGAACAAATATAAAAAAATGTCAAAAGAGGTCGTACAAAACTTACGACCTCTTTTTATACTTTAAAGGAATTGTCCCGCTATCTAGCAAATACAATTACACTAACAATAATAATTAGGAGCGTGGCACCATGAAAAAAATCGGAACTATGCTACTTTTCTCCTTTCTCATCACTGGATGCACACAGGCTCAACCTGATTCAAAAGCACTAAAAAAAGAAGCCATAGTAATATCATCATCTCAGGTTAACGCACCTTCCTTTTTTCATCTTAGTGTTTTAAAAAATGTAAATTGGGAAGAAGCGCCCTCCTTCGTAGACGGAAAGATACCTTTAAAGGGGATTGAAAGAAGAATTGCAATTGCTGATACACCTATTGTCGCAAATGAACAAAATGAAATTATGTGGTACTTTCTAGACCCTGAAATACCAACTGGAAATTTATCTATTATCGCGCTAAAACAAGGATCTGTAACTCCAACACCAATACTCTATCAACAAGAAACTTCCAAACAAACTTGGACTACTTCAAATACAATCGATTCTACTACAAACGAACTCCCTCTCACTATATCGCTACCTTCATCCGGATTATGGGTATTAAATATATATGTGAATGAAAAATATTATGATCAATTTGTAATCACTGTTGAGTAAGTTGTCAAAACTAATCTACTTCCTTGCATCCACTGAATTTTGGGCGGGATAAATAATGCGGGAGCACGAATAACTCTACACTTCTTCATTATTTTGATTTCTTACCTCAAAAAAGCAGTGCCTTGAAGGCACTGCTTTTTACTATTTATAACTTGGCATTTTCGTAATTTGTGCCACACCTGAATCTATGGCTGCTTTCGCTACTGCTTCTGCAACATTCGGAACAACTCTTTTATCTAATGGATTTGGAATTACATAGTTCGCACTACGCTCTTCGTCCGTAATTATGTTAGCGATCCCATATGCTGCCGCTAATTTCATCTCTTCTGTAATATCAGTCGCGCGTACATCTAAAGCACCACGGAATATACCAGGGAACGCTAATACATTATTTACTTGATTTGAATAATCAGAACGACCAGTTCCAACTACAGCAGCTCCAGCTTCTAATGCATCTTCTGGGAATATTTCTGGAATTGGATTTGCCATTGCAAACACAATCGCTTTCTCATTCATCGTCTTTACAAGTTCTTTCGTTAATACGTTAGGCGCAGATACGCCAATAAAGATATCAGCCTGATGAATCGCTTCTTTTAATGTTCCACGCACATATTCTCGATTTGTCTTCTTTGAAACTTCAATTTGCGCTTCGTTCATCCATGTTTCACCTTCACAAACAATACCTTCTAAGCTAACTAACGTAATGTGTTTTGCACCAGCTTTTAATAATAATTTTCCAATTGCAATTCCTGCCGAACCCGCACCGTTAATAACAATTTTCACATTATCCATTTGTTTACTTACAACTTTTAATGCATTAATAACAGCTGCTAAGACGACAATAGCTGTTCCATGTTGATCATCATGGAATACAGGGATATTCGTTTCTTCTTTTAATCGTTTTTCAATTTCAAAGCAACGTGGTGCTGCAATATCTTCTAAATTAATACCTGCAAATGTAGGTTCTAAATTTTTCACAAGGGTAACGATTTCATCCACATTCGTCGTCCCTAAACATAACGGGAAAGCATCTACATTCGCAAACTTTTTAAATAAAATACTTTTCCCTTCCATAACAGGCATAGCCGCTTTCGGTCCAATATTCCCTAAACCAAGTACTGCTGTTCCATCTGAAACAACTGCAACCATATTCCCTCTTGCTGTATAGTCATACGCTGTTTCTTCATCTGCTGCAATTGCTTTACAAGACTCCGCTACACCTGGTGTATAAGTCAGGCTTAAATCATCCGCTGTATTAACTTCTACCTTACTTGTAATCTCAATTTTCCCTACCAACTCTTTATGCAATAACAATGATCTTTCATTAATTTGATTTTCTAACATACTTATAATCTCCCCTTAATTTGACAAGCTAGCTATATGAATATAGCTAGCTTGTTTGATCATGAAAACATTGTTAATAAGATTGTCGCTGTTACAACCATTGCTGCCCCGCCTAAACGCGTCGAAATTTGTGCGAAAGGCATTAATTCCATACGATTTGAAGCTGATAAAATAGCAACATCTCCAGTTCCGCCTAAACCGCTATGACATCCAGTTACAATTGCTGATTCAACTGGATACATTTTCATCACTTTTCCTATAAGAAAACCTGATGCTACCATTGTAAGAACAACCGATGCACAAACAACAACATATCCCACTGAAAGAACTGCCGCTACGTCTTTTAACGGAATATATAGCAATCCTAATCCGACCATTAACGGCCAAGTTAAATTCTTTGAAATAAATTTATATAAATGGAATGCTCCTTGCTCCATTTTTGCTGGCATTAGTTTAAAGTATTTCACAAGTGCTGCTGAGAAAATCATAATGATTGCCCCAGGAATACCGATGAACTTAGAAGCAAACCCTCCGAAGATGAAGAACGTACATGCAATTAATAAACCTGCTCCCATTAATGAGAAATCAATTGGCTTCTCTGTATTTTGTTCTTTTAATAATTCTGCTTGATTGTCTGTTTTCACTAATACACCATTACCACTAAGCTCAGGTCTCTTCTCACCTAAACGCTTCATATACCCTGCACTCACGATTGCAAACATATTCCCAATAATAGCTGCCGGAATAAGCTGTGATACGAATGTTGCTGATGATTCATTTAAAATGTCACTGTATGCTAATGACAATGGTAAAATCCCTTCTCCAATACCACCGCTCACAATTGGTACGATAATAAAGAAGAATGTATGCTTCATTTCAAACCCGAATAGTGAACCGACCAATAATCCTACTGCTACAGAAGCTAACGTTCCTACTACTAAAGGAATAAACATACGAACGAAACCTTGCACTAACACTTTACGATTCATTCCTAAAATACTTCCGACTACTAAACAAGAAATATATAAATATAAAAAGTTCGATTTTTTCATTAACATAGTCGCAGCTTCCATTGAAGCTGGATTCATCCAGTTAAAAAATACAAGTAATGATGGAATAAATAATGAGAGAATTGCTGGACCACCGATATTTTTTAAAATTGGAATTCTCATCCCAATGTCACCTAAGAAAATACCCATAATCATAATAACTGCAAAACCACCAATCATGTCTGCTGGCAATTTATTATATACAGATGCCCCATAAATAATAGCAGCCAATACTACATATAACGGTAAAGGTATAACACCGATTTTAACGTTCATAATTTTAGAAGCGAAAGATTCATTTTTCAATTCATTTCCTTCAGTAAATGATACCGCTTCCACATTCTTTTGAATTCCCATATGGCACCCCCTTGTTTTCTTAATAACAATATTAAAACGCTTTCAATAGTAAAAATAGTTTTTGTAAGTTTTGTAATTGGTTTTGTAATTAAAAAAAGTATAAGCGACTTATAATAAGTCGCTTATACGTAAAAACCTATTTTATTTTGATCAACACATCTTAATTTACTTACAGGTCTTCCCACATGCTGATACACCATTTCGTTTTCTAACACTCCAATTTCAGTCAAAAACATTACATACTTTCGAATAGAAACTCTTGAAATTCCTACTAATTGTGCCATTTCATCTGTTGTAAACGCTCGTCCATTCAGCGACTCGATCTTCTGCCAAATTAATTGCAACGTTTGCTTCGTTAATCCTTTCGGGAGCTCTTTAGTGACAGTAGGCTCTCTTTTTTCTTTTTGTAAAATTAACGAATCTAATTCCGATTGACTAATTTTTTGTTGTTCTTTCATGAAAGTAAGTTTTTCTCGATATATAGTTAATGCATCTTTAAATCGTTCAAATGTAAATGGTTTAATTAAATAATCTACTACGCCATATTGTAATGCTTTTTTAATACTCCCCATATCATGTACAGCTGAAATCATCATAATATCGATTTCTTTTTCTTGATTCCGAATATACATTAAAAGCTCAAACCCAGTCTCTTCAGGCATAAAAATATCAAGTAAGACTAAATCTATTCGTGATTTCTCTAATACTTCTATCGCCGATTTTACTGAGTTAACTGCTTGAACAAGTTCGAATCCTCCTACTTGCTCTAAATAATGTGTATTTAACATTGCTACCATCGGGTCATCTTCTACAATTAAAACTTTAATCATATTTGCTTCTCATCCCTACCTTTAGGTATTTCAATTGTTATCGTTGTTCCCTCTCCTAATAAGGAGGAAATGTGAATCTCCCCATTTATTCGCTGTATACTTTCTTTTACAAGATACAAACCATAACCGCGATTATCCCCTTTTGTGGAATAACCTTTTGTAAATAATGCATCCACTTCGTCTTCTTCTATACCTTTCCCCGTATCTTGCACTGTAATAGTTAATGTATTCTGATATTGCACCCCAATCTCAACTTGTTTCTTTTTGCAATGTATCACTGCCTCTAATGCATTATCTATTAAGTTCCCTACAATCGTAATAAGTTCATGAGTAATACTTTCATCATATATTTCCGGCAAGTAAGAATCTTCACTTATAATTAACTTAATATTTTTCTCCCTAGCATAGCTAAGTTTACCTAGTAAAAAACCAGCAAATACTGGACTTTTTATTCTTTTCATAACTCCACCAATTTCATATTGATGCTCTGATACCATGCCACTTATATACTTTTGTAATTCTTCATATTGTTTCATATGTGTAAGCCCTAATACGACATGCATTTTATTCATAAACTCATGAGATTGTGCCCGTAATGCTTCCGCATATAGCCTAATACCAGTTAGTTCCTCTGCTAGTTTTCTAATCTCTGTTTTATCACGAAATGTTGCAATCGCGCCAACTATTTCTCCTTTTACATATAAAGGAACACGATTCGTCACAATCGTAATTCCGTAAATATTTTGTTCTTCGTTTAATTGTACCTCTCCCGTTTGCAATACTTCTTTTATACGCGAATTCGGCATATATAGCTCAACGTCTTTACCTATAAAATCTTCTTCAAGTCCACTTTTTTTAAATAGACGTTTCGCTTCATTATTAATTAACGTTACTCTCGCCTCTTTATCTACAGCAATAATGCCTTCCTTTACAGATTGTAACATCGTATTTCTTTCTTCAAGAATTTTCGCTATCCTGTGCGGCTCAAGACCGAATAAACTTTTCTTTATATGTCTAGCTAGCAATATTGCTCCTATAATTCCGACTAGTACTCCAACTCCGACACCGATATAAATAATATGTCTACTTTCCTTAACTCTCTCTTTTACATTATCTGCCGAGATACCAACGGCTACCGCTCCAAGTTGTTCACCTGTTTCAGAAAATATAGGTACAAACACTCGCATTGAAATACCTAACGTTCCTTCTGCTAGCGATACATGTTCCTTTCCTTTCAATGCAGGCCCTTCATCTCCCCCAATAAAATGATGACCTATTTTTTGAGGGTTTGGATGTGATTTTCTTATTCCATTCATGTCCATAACTACAATAAATTGAACACCTGTGTTTTTTAATATTCTATTTGTATACGTTTGAATTGCAGAAGTATCTGCTTTTCCAATCAAACCATCGATTACAATCGAATCATTCGCCACAATATGGGCAATCGTTTTTGCTTTCTCTGCCTGGCTATCCTCCGTTGTCCGCTCTACATTATGACTAATTAATATATCTGTAACAAGTAAAGAAAAAATTACAACTGTACAAACTAGCAATGTAATCGTTTTCCATAAATTCCATAGTTTTTTTCTTTTTTTCATCCCACTAATGACTCCCCTAATTGCTGAATAGAAAAATAAGTAAGGTGATATTATTTTCACCTTACTTATTTGCTGTTATTATACTTTAAATTTACTAGTCATTGCTTGTAGTTCTTCGGCCATCTCAGCTAAGTTTTGCGAAGCCGAACTAATTTCTTCCATCGAATTTACTTGTTCTTCTGTTGAAGCTGCAACACTTTGCATACTAGCTGTATTTTCTTCTGCAGCCGCTGCAATTTCATCAATAGCATTTGTCACTTCATTTGCATCTCCAGCGATTCTCCTCGTTGTTTCTACCATTTGATTAACTTGAGAAACAATATGAGTAGTAGAACTTAAAATTTCTGTAAAACTTACTTTCGTTTTTGTTACAACATCTAAGCCTTGTTGAACTTCCCCACTCACATTATCCATTGCCTTAACAGTATGTTCAATATCAGCCTTAATTTCTGCAATTAAATTTGCAATCTCTCCAGATGATTCTCCTGATTGCTCTGCTAATTTTCTAACTTCATCGGCTACAATAGCAAATCCTCGTCCCTGTTCACCTGCTCTTGCTGCTTCAATAGCCGCATTTAAAGCTAATAAGTTTGTTTGAGTTGCAATGTTTTGAATTGCTTCAGAAATAGCTCCTACTTGCTTTGACTTCTCATCAAGAAGTTTAATAATAGCATCTGACTCGGATACCGATCTAGAAATAGACTGCATTTGTTTTGCGGTTTGTTCAACTAAATCTTCTCCCTCTTCAGCTCTTTCTCGCGCATGTAATGAGGAAATAGAAATTGACTCTGCGCTTCCAGTTACATCTTGAATTGCTGTATTTACTTGTTGTAATGTAGCCGCGCCTTCTTCAACACCTTGGCTTTGTGATTCAGCCCCACCTGATACTTGTTCCATTGCAATTGTAATTTGATCTGTCGCATCATTCGCTTGCTGTACGCTCGCTGTTAACTCTTCTGCCGATGCTGCAACATGCTCTGCTGAAAAGCTAATTTGGGTAATCACATCTTGTAAAGACGTAGACATTTCATTAAATGAATTCCCTAGTTTCCCTATATCATCCTTGGAGTGGATTGTAATTTTCTCGGTTAAATCTCCCTTACTAATTTTATGTGCCGATTCAGCTATTTTTCGTAATGGCCTTGTAATAGAATTTGTAATGAAATAAATTAATACACTACCAAATGCAATAGCGATAGCTATGACAATCAAAGTCTTATAAAACACTGGACTGGCAGCTTGCATAATTTCTTCGTCAAACATAACTCCAACTATTTTCCATCCTGTTTTCTCATTTGTTGCAAAGATTAAATTCTTTTTATCATCTTGTTCTGTATAAGATACATTTCCTTGTTTATCTTCATAAATTGGTTTAATCCAAGGATCAGTAACCTTTGAACCAGGCTTTCTAGACGGATGACTAACAATTTGCTTATTTTGATCTAAAATAACTGCATAGCCTTTTTCACCAATATTAATCATTTTTGAAACCTTTAGGATGTTATTCAAATTCAAGTTAATACCTATAACACCTTTACCATCTTTTACTTCTTTAGCAACTGTCACTACCATATTTTTTGTAGATGCTGATTGATACGGTGCAGTAACAATTACCTTTCCTTTATTTTCATGCGCTTCTTTATACCATGATCTATCTGTTGGATTATAGCCATCAGACATTTGAATAAATGGTTCTCTTATAAACTTCCCCGTCTGCGCTCCAATATAAATACCTTCTACTTCTGGATGAAGCTTTATATATTGTGCTAACTTCGTTCTTACTATTTCTTCTTGTCCATTTAGATATGTATCCTCTGTTAAGATGTCTGCAAAGTACGTCGCATCAACAAATTTCTCTTCTATATTTTGAGAAATAACAGTATTTAAAACTGAAATATTCTCCTTTGCTTTATCTGTCATTTGATGTTCAAAATTTGTTTTGGCAGTTTGATATGAAACACCACCGATAATAAGTCCTGGTATAGTTAAAATAATAAAAAATGAAATGATTAATTTTTTCTTGATACTCATACATTTAACCCAGTTAAATATATTTTGCATAATAAGCCTCCTTTATGTAATGTGAATACTTGTGTAATTTTATACAATTAACATATATAAAACAATATATAATGATAACATGTAATTTTTTCGTCAATTATGCATTTTTACATATTCACTACTTCTAAGCATTTTAATCATAAAAATAAGAGAACTTTAGCATTATATATGCTAAAGTTCTCTTATTTCTTAACAGCTTCTATTCCAAACAAAACACCCTACAAAACTTTTCTTATAATTCCTTAAATCTCTATCCTTCACCTTATAGCTATATTGTTAAAACTCTCCGTCCTAATTTATTTAGAGCTCTTTACATCACTAATTGCCTGACTCCCCATTTGCACCCATGCCTGTTCAAAGTTTTCTCTTGGTACTTTCACATCTAAGCTATCATCAAGCGGGTCTCGAATATATACAGATTCCTTATCGTACCCAATAAGTACAACACAATGTTCATTATATGTAATAGAAACATCCCCACTATTTGTTTTCCATGTAGTAAATTCATCTTCATCTAAAGGGGCATATGTTGCATTTGTAATCATGACTACCGGTTGCCCTGCTTTTACACTCTTATATATTTCCTCTATACTCTTTCCTGTTAAATCCACAGCTTTATTAGATAAATATTTTTTCGCTAACTGAAAAAGTGGCCCATGATATACACCATAACCGGATTCAGAAAAGGTATAAATATTTCCTACAAACCCTTCATTCGGATTTCCGCGTACACCATCAACCATAAAATCAACTTTTTTTATTTCATTTGCTAATTTCATCTTATCTACTGAAACGCCTGCGTATTGTAACATCATTGCTAAACTTGTCACTTCACACCCTCTATCCAGCTCTGGTAACTGCTGAATTAAAGGCACATTTGATAAGAGGATCTTTTCATCATTATTACTAAACTCCGTTCTTTTTCCGCTTTGTATGAAGGATGTTAATTTCTCCATATACTTTGTGATTCCATTTGTATATACACTCCATACTGCTACGCCAAGTAAAGCTATGCATATATACCACTTCAATTTTCGTATCACTCTCACGCCCTTTTTAATTCGTTAAATAAGAATAAAACGCGTCAGCATCCGTTCGAACCATCGGTACAAAATTTAGTTCTTTTCCTTTTTCAGGCTGATCTCTTTTTATTTTTTCTGCTAATTCTTGAATGTTCATATTCATTTTGTCCATATTAAGCTCATCTGCCATTTGTAGCACTTTTTGCTCATTAATTTCTCTTAATACTTGATATATATCTTTACCATACAAATCAATATGATATTTTTTTGCTTCTGCCTGTACTTTTTGTTCGTACACTTCTTGCGCTAACTCTTCTATCTCTTTTCCTTTTTGAGAAATATCTAACTTTCCTGCTTCTTCTCTTACTTTCGTTCCATAAATCTCTTCCGCAACCTCTTCTATTTCTTTTCCTTCAGTCGAAACGCCTAATTTCTCTGCTTCGTTATTAATTTTGATTGCATTGATTTGGCTTATTAAATCCACAATCGATTTGTTCTCTACAGATATCCCTAAGTTTAACGCTTCTTGCTTCACTTTTGTTTCATAGATTTCTTCTGAAAGAATTCCAACATCTTTTCCTTCAATCGAAATCCCTAACTGTTCTGCTTCTCTGCCTACTTCTGTTTCATGAATTTCTTTTTCTAGCGTAATTTGTTCTTTTCCTTCCGTTTCAATACCTAATTTCTCTGCTTTTTCTTCTGTATTTATTGCATGTATCTTTCCATTGTTTAATTGCTCTTTACTGCGCTGCGCATAGTCTGTCTTTCCTTTCGATGTTTCAGAAGGAGAGGCACCGCCTAATATACTTAAACTCATTACTCCAATAGTGAATACCGTCATCATTTTCTTCTTCAAAACTAATTCCTCCCTCTTATACTTTCTTTCCCATCATTCCCATAAAGTGAAACTATACTCAGTGGGAAGCTTCATCTTCCACTGAATATTAGCCTTCACCAATTGGGCATTTACGAACAACCCGACTCCAGCCGAGGTTTAAGGTGGGAGTTTTACTGCCCGGAAAATAGCGGGATCATTTTTTTAATACTATACATACATCTCATCACTGCCTGAGATAACATTATGATTTAAAAAATTTACTCACATACACCTCTCTAATCTCTTCTTCATGTAACGATCTTTCTTTATGCAATACATAATATAAATAGTTTCTTAACTTTCCCTTAAAAAAAGACGAACTTGTAAAAACAAGATCGTCTTCTTACTTATATTTTTTGATTTTTAGGGAGCACTACTTCAAAACAAGTACCCTCTCCCCATTTGCTCTCTACTAATATTTTTCCGTAATGCTTTTCTACAATCCACTTGGCGATTGAAAGACCTAATCCAGCTCCCTCTGATGTACTCCTTGCTTTATCCCCTTGATAAAAACGATCAAATAATTTGGGGATATCCTCTACTTTCACGCCTATCCCATCATCTTTCACCTGTATACAAATCAAGCTGCTCGTTTGTGTGCAATCAATTCGAATATGACCGCCTTCATTCGTATATTTCATCGCATTATCTAACAATATGACCATCATTTGATGAATCCGTTCTCTATCACCCATAAAAGACATGTTACGTTCTACTTTTAATATCATCTCTTTTTCTTGATAAGAAGCAATTTCTTTATATGGATCTACTATTTCTTCTAACAATTTACCCATTTCAAATGTTTTTTTATCCATCTCAATTTGATTAGAATCCGAACGTGCTAACAACAATAAGTTGCTAACTAGTTTCGATAACCGCCTGCATTCCTTAGATATTGTAGAAATGTCCATCGCTTTTTCTTCTATCGTAGCGGATGGTGACTGAAATAACACATCCGTTTTTGATTGAATAACTGCAAGTGGCGTTCTTAATTCATGCGATGCATCGGAAACGAACTGCTGCTGCTTCTCCCATGAATTTTGAATCGGTATGAGTGCTCTGCCAGCTAGGAAAAAGCCGATACCTATTGCACAGAGACTTCCTATACCACAACCTATAACGAGAATTAAAAATAAAGTATTTAACATTCCTTCTTCCGCTGTTATATCTCGCACGATTTGAACTATTTCTCCATCTTTTTGAAGCGCAAATGCTCTAAAATATCGTCCTTGCACTTCAATATCTTGCAAATCCTCTAACTTTTTTGGAGAAAACTTTTCCAAATTCTCTTCAAAAATAGAACGAAATTTACGATTATCGCCCTCTATTTTCACTATTTTCCCATTCCAAGTTATTCTAGTTACCCGCGGATCTCCAATTTGGATATTCTCCATGCGTTTTCTTGGTGGTATTTTAACATCTAGTTTTTCTCCATACTGAGCCATCATTTTTATAGATTGATCCACTTCATTATAAATACGCTTATATGTGTACGAATAAACAATACTACCTAATACTCCTATTAATAGGATAAATACTAATGAGTTCACTATAGTCAGACGAATGCGTGTTTTTTGAAACATACTTCCTTTTTTCATTTCTCTTTTAATATATATCCAATACCACGAACAGTTTGAATATCTTTCTGATAACCGAATGGCTCTAATTTTTTACGTAAATGATGCACATACACTTCTACAATTGCTACTGTCGTATCTGAATCAAATCCCCAAACACGATCGAAAATTTGTTCACGCATTAAAATCTTTCCGCTATTTTGAATGAGATACTCTAAAAGCTCATATTGTTTTAATGTCAACTTAATATCTTGTCCCTCTACTTGAACATCTTTATCTTTTCCAAACAATTCAATTCCTTTATATCGAATTGTCTGCTTTGTTGTTAAACTACCACTTCTGCGTAATAAAGCACGAATTCTCGCCTTTAGTTCTGGTGCTTGAAACGGCTTTACGATATAGTCGTCTCCGCCAAAATCCAATCCTTTCACTCGATCTTCTAAAGAATCTCTTGCTGTTAAAAACAGGACTGGCGTTTCAATTCTTTCATCACGTATTTTTTGAATTACTTCAAACCCGTCCATTCCTGGCATCATCACATCAAGTAAAATTGCATCATAAATGTTTTGCATTGCCAAAAACAATCCATCTTCTCCATTTAACGCTGTATCTACTTCAAATTCATCACGCAAAATTTGTACGATAGACTCTAATAACGAAGCATTATCTTCTACTACAAGTAAGCGCATATTCTCACCTTCCATACTATAGTTCAATTCTATTTATTATTACATTTCTGCTCTTCATAACGAAAGAATGTAATCCTATTATGTAATTTCATTTTCAACTATTTCCTTCTAAGTTTTTGCTAGATATAAAATTTTGAGCCTTTATTATAAAAACTCTTTCTTAAATTTTGCTTAATAAAAAATTGAAAGAAATAAGATTCCCCTTATCTCTTTCAATTTTTTACTACGTACACCTTTTTACTCGGCAACTCCAAACAATTTAATTGACCGCCATACACAGCCCCGCCATCAACTCCAATAATACGATTACTACCAAAATATACTCCGCAATTCTCACTACCATGAAGCGTTTTTGTTTCCGTATGGCCAAATACAACAACCTTTTCGCCACTATACCCACTATGAAATTCATTACGGATCCACATTAACGTATATGTTTCAGATTCAGAAACTCGTTTCATTGGCTCAACACCAGCATGTACAAATATATACTCTTCTGTTTCAATGTAATGATCTAATTCTTGAATAAATTTTACATGTTCCTCTAATACGTGAGATTGTAAAATTGGCTTTTGGAAGTCCCCTTCATTAACTGCAATATCTTCTTCTACAAATCCATAGCTATATAACGTTTTATCTCCACCATTTCTTTTTACCCAATGGTTCCATGAACGTTCCTCATCTGTCGTTAGCGCTTTAATCATCATATCTTCATGATTTCCCTTTAAAACGAATGCTCCTTCTTCTTTTAGCTCTTTCACCTTTTCAAGTACAGCACGTGCATTCGGACCACGATCCACATAATCCCCTAATAGAATTAATTGATCTTGTTTTGCGTTGTATTGTATTTCCTCAAGTAACTTTTTAAATTTATCAATCTCTCCATGAATATCACTAATGACAAGTATCCTATTCATTTTTCTCCTTCTTTCTAAATAAAGTTATTTCTAATTATAACTTTATTTAAAGGAATTTTCTGAACTCAATTACTAGAAAGTATTATTATTACAAATGCAGCTAATTTCCTTACAACACTGTAAGTCTCTTGTCATTCAATTCGATAGTTGTAATTACTATATTTCCTTATACTAAAAGTAAGAAATGAAACAAAAAACAAGGAGAGATGAGATATGAAAAAAGTGATGGAAGTTGTAGTAGCGGTGGTAGAGGTTTTCGTAAATGGTAAACAAGTTGCAATGGAGTTAAATAAATAATGAAAAGGACAATATTCATTCTAGACCCTTTACTCATATAAAAGAGATAAGAGTTCATCATTTCTTTGATCCCTTATCTCCCTATAAAGAAAGCCGTATCCCTTTAGGATACGGCTTTCTTTTATTTTTGGCTCGTACGAGCTGAAATGCTAATCGCTCTATCTGTTGCTTTTGCAGCTTCATCCAACGCTTCTTTACTATTCTTTCCGTCATACATTGCTTCTAATGCTTTTACAACTGCATCTCGTGATTCTGGGAATACATTAATTAATGCACCTTGAGTTGCTGGAGATTGCTTCGTCGCTTGTAATTGTTCTACTGTTACTTTTAGCTGTGGATATTTTTCATATTGCTCTTTTACTAACGATTCATTATATGCATCTGGATTAATTGAGAAATATCCTGTTGCAGTATGCCATTTTGCTTGTACGTCTGGCTTCGTTAAATATTTCATAAAGTCCCATGCACCTTGCTGCGTTTCTTCTGAAACCATATTCGTCATCCATAATGATGCACCGCCAATAACAACACCATTTCGCTTTGAATCTTCTGGATACGGAATATACGAAACACCTACATTAAACTTAGATGCATCGATTAAATCACGAACACCTGCTGAAGAATCTAAATACATAGCAACTTGTCCAGATTGGAACGCGGCACGAATATCATCCCAACTTGCTCCATACTTTCCTAGTGCACCAGCTTTATTCAATTCATCTAACATTCCAAATACTTTCTGTCCTTCTTTACCGTTAAATACCGCTTTCTTTGCAGCATCTTTACGGCCATTTTCATTATCTACATATAAAGCCCCTTGTGTCGCTAACAATTCTTCAAAGAACCAACCATAATTGAGCATAGAGAATCCATATTGTTTTACATTTCCGCCTTCTTTAATCGTTAACTTTTTCGCGGCTTCCTTTAATTCAGCATATGTTTGTGGAGCTTTCTCTGGATCTAACCCAGCCTTTGCAAAAGCATCTTTATTATAAATTAATACTGGCGTAGATGAATTAAATGGCATAGAATACATTTTTCCATCAACTGAATAATAATTTGTAATTGCTTTTTCTAATTTTGATGTATCGTACTTATCTTTTTTAATCCAACTATCGATAGGCGTAATCTTTTTGCTATCAATCATATATTTCGTTGTAATTTCACTCGATTGAACAAGAGCTGGAGCTTCTTTCGTAGCAGACATCGTTTTAAACTTCGTTAAAGACTCTTCGTATGTTCCTTGAAACTCTGCCTTTATCTCGTACTTATTCTGCGATTTATTATAGTCTGCAACAAGCCCATCTAGTACACCTTGTGTTTTTCCACCCATCGCATGCCAAAAACGAATTACAGTTTTATCACCATTTTTTTCAACTGGTGCTACTTTTGCCTGCGCTTCAGGTTTCCCCTCTGTTTTACTATTTGAACAAGCAGCCCCAGTTAATGCCATTGTGGCTGCCATTAAAAGAGCAGCACTTTTTTTCAATAAACTCATCTCAATCCCACCTTTTCCTATGTATGCTTATTTAATTGCACCTTTTGTTAATCCTTGTTGTAATTGCTTTTGCCCTAAAAATAGTAAAATCAACGTTGGAATGACGATAACCGTAACACCGGCCATTATGCTTCCCCAATCAGTTGCAACTTCTTGAGATTGAAGTTGCTTCACACCAATTTGAACTGTTCTGACTTTTTCATCAGTGGTCACTAAGAGCGGCCACAAGTACATATTCCATGTTGTTAAAAAGCCATATACTCCAAGCGTAATAAAACTCGTTTTACAATACGGAATTACAACGCTGAATAAAAACCTTACATTTCCAATCCCTTCAATAAAAGCAGCTTCTTTCAATTCATTCGGAAGCGTCATAAAATGTTGGCGTAGTAAGAAAATACCGAAAGCTGTTGCAAAAAATGGCACTGTCATCCCAGCAAAGCTATTGATCCAACCAAAGTTTTGAATCGTTAAAAAGTTCGGTACCATCGTTGCTTCCCACGGAATAAGCATCGTTGAAATAAACAAGAAGAAAATTACGTTTCTCCCTTTAAACTGAAGAAAAACAAAAGCATAAGCTGCTAAACTGGATACGATAAGTTGTCCAATCATAACAATCGTCGATACAATTAAACTGTTGTACAAGTATGTAAAAAGCGGTACTTTTTGAAAGATATTCATAAAATTATCGAAAGTAAATTGGGTCGGAAATAACCTTCTCATTTGAATATCATCTGGTGTCATAAAGCTTATTAAAAACGCATAGAGTACAGGAAAAAACACCATTACTGCACTAATAATGAGCAGCATGTATAATAGGAAATTTTGTTTCCACTGTTTAACGATCATTTATAATGCACCTTTCTCTCAGCAAACTTGAATTGAAGTAATGTAGCAATAAAAATGAAAACAAATAATACCATCGCTTGTGCACTCGCTGTTCCAAATTGATGATTCACAAATGCCTCTTTATAAATCGAATACACAATTAAATTCGTTGCATCATTCGGTCCACCGTGCGTTAAAATATCAATTTGTCCAAAGCTTTGGAATGCACTAATTAACGTTACTGTCACGATAAAGAATAAAGTTGGTGATAGCATCGGTAATGTAACGCGGCGAAGCTTATATAAATAACTAGCACCATCTATAGATGCACTCTCATATAAAGACGTATCAATATTTTGCAAACCACCTAATATAACTAAAAATGCAAATCCTGTATTCACCCAAACCGTTGTAACCGATACAGAAAACAGTGCCCAGTCCGGACTCGTTAACCATGCGATTGCCGGAAGATTCATAGCGGCTAATATATTATTAAATAACCCTACACTTGGATGAAATAAAAATAGCCAAATCACTGCGCTAGCAGCTACTGATATTCCCATCGTTGAAGAAAAGAGAACACGGAACAATCCAATACCTCTTACTTTTTCATTTGCAATTAATGCAAGAAATAAGGCGAATACAATACTAGTAGGCACTGTATATAAAACAAATAATAAAGTTGACTTTATACTTTTGTAGAAAGCAGGATCAGAAAATAAATATTGATAATTTTCTAAGCCAACGAAAAGATTGGCTTCTCCGTGTATATCTGTTAAATAAAAGCTATAGTAAATCGTCCTAAACAATGGATAGAAAAGAAAAATTGAAAATAACAAAATAGATGGAGCCAAAAACAATAATCCTATTCTTAAATCTTTCGTTCTGCCCCATAAACTCTTCTTTTTTGACACTGCTGTTTGAACTGGTAACTTCCCTACTTCAATCATTATTTCGCCACCACTTTCAACTCTTCTTCAGCCACCACTTTTAATCGTTCATTCTTATTTTGGTGAAAGAAACATAGTTTTTCTTGCGAGAATAATAATTTTACTTTGTCACCTTTGTTCAGGATTAACTGTCCGATGACTTTCGCACTCCAAGTTGTTCCATTTACCGCAAAGTTTAATATAGACTCATTCCCCAATACTTCTACAGATTGCAGCGTAACTTCTTGTCCTGCCTCAGACAATGCAATATGCTCAGGACGCATACCTATTCGAATTGTCCCTGCTGGTAATTGCTTTAACTGTCCAATAGATAATGGAATTTGCAATTGCCCTATATGTAATACGCCTTTTTCTTTATCCACTTCTCCATCATTTATATTCATAGAAGGAGAACCTATAAAACTTGCAACAAATTCGTTTGCTGGTTCGTTGTATATATCAAGAGGTGTTCCAACTTGTTGTATACTTCCTTTATTCAAGACCATGATACGATCTCCCATAGTCATCGCTTCTATTTGATCGTGAGTAACGTAAATCATCGTAATTCCTAGTCGTTGCTGAATTTCTCTAATTTCAATTCTCATTTGCGCACGTAATTTCGCATCTAAATTCGAAAGTGGTTCATCCATTAAACAAATCGGTGCTTGACTCACGATTGCCCTGGCAAGCGCAACACGCTGTCTTTGTCCGCCTGATAATTGGCCCGGTTTCATTTTCACATACTCTTTCAGCCCTACCATTTCAATAGCTTCCATTAATCGCTTTTGTCGCTCTTCTTTTTGTACCTTCCTTACCTTAAGTCCAAATAAAATATTTTCTTCTACAGTTAGGTGTGGATATAGTGCATAATTTTGAAATACCATTGATAGATTACGGTCTTTCGGCTCTAAATCATTTGCAACACGTTCATTAATCATTAAATCTCCCGAAGAGATTTCTTCTAAGCCAGCAATCATTCGTAGTAATGTACTTTTTCCACATCCCGAAGGTCCAACTAAAACGAAAAATTCTCCCTTCTTAATATGAACCGATACGTCTTTAACCGCTGTCTCTTCCGCATTTTTATATACCTTTGAAACATCTTTCAATTCGATCACAAGGTTGCACTCCTTTTTTCTTCTTGTATCCATACTTCATAATGACTCGTTGAAATCGCACTTGCTCCTGCACGAATGGCAGTTTCCGCATCTTCCCGCGTTTGAATCAATCCACCTGCAATAATGGGAAACTCTATTTTCTCTGCTAGCTGTTTAATAATAGAAGGCATAATTCCAGGCATAATCTCTACCGCATTTGGTTTAGTCGTTTTACAATTTTCAACTGATTTTGTAAGAGATAAAGTATCGACAATAAAAATTCGTTGAATCGTTTTTAATCCAATTTTATTGGCATTTCGAATTGTCGAACCTTTTGTTGAAATAATACCTTGTGCTCCGATAACATCTTGAATATACAAAAGGGCTTCCTCTGTGTTCGTATTTAAGCCTTGTATAAAATCACAATGAAGAAATACATCATGTCCATGTTTCTGTAATTCGTATACACGCTCTGGTAACTCCAGCATTGAACCAGTCATAAGAAAAACTGTTTTCGGTAATTTTTTGTATGCTTTATACCCTTTCCAATCCTTTATCATCGCGATATGAGGTTCTTTAAACATTTATTCCACCTAGCTTTTCTATTTTTATCCAAACTAAAAACACCTACTTACATAGAACACCTTTCTCCTTATTTGAACTCTAGGGAATAGAGCACACCTAAGAAAGTGGCACGTTATATGTAAGCGGGTGTTCTCAAATGTTCTCTACCCTAGTTATTTTGTTACCTTTACTATATTACGCATTTATTAAGTCAGTTTTGATAAATTGTTAATTAGGTGTTAATCGAATGTTAATATTCACCATATTACTTTTACAATAATCTAGATATACGAATAAACTCTAACAGAACACAACAATATTTACATTTCAATCAATATGTAAATTCATTCCATAGTTAATGAGTTTTAGTTTTCTCGCCACTGCTTGTGAAGCACAATTATCCCAAGAGGTACTATAAAGCGGAATACGTTTTTCTTCTTTTATTGACATTGCCCAAGCTCTAACGACATCAGCACCATATCCCTTTCCCTGAAAGCCCTCTACAGTTTCCACACTTGCCTCAGCAGCTATAGGCGTACTTCTTGCACTGCAGCATATAGAAACGACTTGTTCATTTTCAACAATTGCAAAATAAGGTTGCCTCCATTCCATCTGTTCTATTAGATTAGGAAAATTTTCTCGCATGAGCTCTTTATTCTTCTCTGTTATTTGTATCACCCTAGTCGGCTCATTTGAATTATTTGGAAACATGTAAGCAGGACCCATCCAAATATTCTCTACCGTTCTCTCTTCATTTAATACTTTCATGATCTTTGCTATCTCTATGTGATTTGAACGTTCTCGAATTAATTTCTCAATCTTACTTATTATTTCACCATCCAGACTACAATGATATCTCGTTATATTCCCTTCACGAGTTTTGCTAAGAAAAAAACGTGGTGCTTTCGGATTTCCCTGTTCATTTACACTCTTTATTCTTCCCACTTGATTATGAACAAATAAAACCTCTGCCTGAATTACTATTAACTCAAGTTCTGAAAATCGCATTTATGCCCTCCTTCATTACCCTGTGTAGCCTCCATATACCATCCATTCATACTCTATTTTCTGATGTTCAAAACAAAAATCCCATTTAAATACACATTACTGAATCAATCATACTAAAATGACTTCTTCATTCTGTCTATCTAAATGGGATTATTTCGTACTCTTTATGTCTTTTTCTTATTATTCCACCGATTGTGGTTGCGGCTGCACTACTTCATTCGCACCAGCTATTCTCAACACATTCGCAATATCTTTAAAACCTCTTTTTTCAGCATATTGCAGCGGCGTAATATTTTCCTTATTGGCCATATTTACATCTGCCCCGTGGTCAATAAGCATTTGAATTACTTTCTTATGGCTTTCACTACCATTTCCCAATACAATTGCTTCTATTAAAGCTGTACCACCACGTTCATTTTTATAATTCACATCAATATCTGTATGCTCTAATAATTCTTTAACAACCTCTACATGACCACGCTCAGATGCAGAAATGAGTGCTGTGCCACCTGACTTAGTCGTTTCTTTCGTATTAACTCCTGCATTAATTAATACTTTTACAATATCCGTATACCCTTCTCTACTTGCATAAAGGAATGGATTGCTTTGTTTCTCATCTTTGACTTCAATATTTGCACCTGCACCAATTAATGCTTTAACTGTCTCTACATGATTTTGGTACGTTGCTGCAAGGATAGGCGTTTCTCGGTTGTCACCTTCTACGTTTATATTCGCTCCATCCTGAATCAACTTCATAGCTGTCTCTGTGTCTCCAAGAGTCGCTGAAAGTAACAACTGTTTGTCCAGTAAATTTATACTTTTTTCTTCTTTAACTTCTTCTTGTTCTTTATGCTTTTCTTTTTTCTTTTCGTTTTTCACATGAACCGGTTTCGATTCTGGTTCCTCTTGCTTATCGCAAGCCACTACCGTCATTAAAAGTCCTAATAACATACATAATAAAATTTTTTGTTTTCTCACAACTACAGCTCCTATGAAAGATAATGTTTTCTTAACCATTCCTCCATCACATACAATAACTCTTCTTGAGTACATTTATCCATAAGCCCTTTATATTCCTTCTTTAATCGGATTATCTTAAGCTTTTCCTATGTTTCTCAACCTATTGGAATGATACGCCTGATGGCCTCATCATTAACATTATGAAGCAATTAGTTTAGCACGTTTTAACCGCATTTGTATACATTTCTAAAAAGTACATAAAGTGAAACTTTAATTAGTGGGGGTTTTGTTCATCTACCACTAATTATTAGTTGAACCAATCAGGCTTTTACGGGCAGTTGATCTCCACCTAACTTCTTTGCTTTCACTAAATTTTGAGGTGGGGATCTTACTGCCCGTTAATGCGGGATAAATGATTGCTTTAGGTCACTATACTCCATTGTAACCGTTCTTCTAAAAATTTTACACCTTTTCTATATTTGCACCTGAGTAATGCTAGAAAAAGACAACTATATAGTTGTCTTTTTCTAGTATTAATGATGCCCACCGTGATTCCCTGTTTTCGGTTTCCCCATCATTTCTTTATTCATTTCCCATTTATGCTCTGCTAGCTCTTTATACGAAAGAACCTTACCCTTATAGTTAGATACAAAGCTCTCTGCATCTTTTTTATTTTTAAATGAAATGACATTATAAGCCATTGGTGTCGTTATTGTTTTATCATATACGTAAGTAGCGTCTTCTAACGAAACCCAATCTTTCGAATCATAATCTCGAACAAATTGTTCTTTCGTCTTTTCGCCTGGATTAATCTCCATCCATTTATACATACAACCAATATCATCAAACTTTAACGCTTTTCCATTTTCTAAAATGATTTCTGTTGCAAATTGATTATCCGTTACCCCAATTTGGCAAATATCACACTTATCATGTTTCTCATCAATTGCCACAGCTGTTGTTCCCTTTTTCCCACACCCCACTATCGTAAATAAGAAACATAAACATATAGCAAGCACAACATACTTTATTCTCATCACTATTCCTCCCTAAAAACCGTATACTCCACAAGGAGAATATCAAAAACTTGTGTGGGATTTGTGAAAAAACAATGTGCTTTTTGTAATATAGAAAACAAAAAAGATGTGTAGCTATTTCTACACATCTTTCATTATTCACAGCCTGTAATTAATAAATCATCTTCTAACTTAACTAATAATGTATCTGTATTAATTTTCTGCCCAACTTCTACATTTACTAATCTTATATTTCCACTGATACCGACCGCGACTTTTTCAAGCTCACCATTATTTTTTCGGACCATCATTAATTTTTCCCACTCATATACATAAGAAGATTCATTAACAAAAATCTCTTCTATCTTCCCCTCATAAGAACTATAAACTTCTTCTATTCTCGTTTCCATTCAAAATCTACTCCCTACTTCGCACTTCACTATTTTCACCTTATTCTATCACTCTTGTTAGAAGTAAATTATATTTTTAAAAATTCAAAATTACCTTCGTGAACAATATGACCAAAATAAAAATTATGCTTCTAATGGTGTTATTTTTCAAATTATTTACCATTTGGATAGATGCTTTTATGATAAACAAAAAACATTGTTCTGAATTTTTACTTTATTTTGAAAGCGCAATCATTTTTTTAAGGGGGAGATCGGATGTTAGCTCTACTTGGATTTACAATGGTATTTGTCTTTATGTTTTTAATCATGACGAAACGTATGTCAGCATTAGTAGCATTAATATTAATTCCAATTACTTTCGCATTAATTGGCGGATTTTATGCAGACATGGGTCCTATGATGTTAGAGGGCATTCAAAAATTAGCACCTACCGGTATTATGCTTATGTTTGCCATTTTATATTTTGGAATTATGATCGATAGCGGTTTATTCGATCCTGTCATTAGTAAAATATTAAAATTTGTAAAAGGGGATCCTTTAAAAATTGTTGTTGGTACAGCCATTCTTACTATTATTGTTTCATTAGATGGGGACGGAACAACAACGTATATGATTACTGTTTCCGCAATGTACCCATTATATAAACGTCTCGGAATGAATCCACTTATATTAGCTGGGGTTGTTATGTTAGGGGCAGGTGTGACAAATCTTACACCTTGGGGTGGACCAACTGCTCGAGTTATGAGTGCACTTGGACTAGATGCATCAGAGCTCTTTACACCACTTATACCAGGAATGATTGCTGGTGCAATTTGGGTAGTTTTCGTTGCCTACTATCTTGGAAAAAAAGAAAGAAAACGTTTAGGCATTATGGATGTGCAATATTTAAAACAAATGCAAACAATGGATGAGCAAGCTGCCACAGTAGAAGCTGCCGTGCATAAACGCCCTAAACTTCTATGGATTAACTTTTTATTGACCGCTACATTACTTGTCTGTCTCATACTAGAAGTTATGCCGTTACCTGTTCTCTTTACAGTTGCTTTCGCTATTGCTGTTATGATTAACTATCCAAACTTAGAACAACAAAAAGAACGTATTGCCTCTCATGCAGGAAACGTATTAGCTGTTGTTTCACTCGTATTTGCTGCTGGAATTTTCACTGGTATTTTATCTGGAACAAAAATGGTAGATGCAATGGCTCAAAGTGTAGTAACTCTTATACCAGATGCACTTGGACCACAGTTGCCAATTATTACAGCTCTTCTTAGTATGCCGTTCACATTTTTCATGTCCAATGATGCATTTTACTTCGGGGTATTACCTATTTTAACGAAGGCTGCTGCTACTTATGGAATTAGTGCAGCTGAAATGGGACGCGCTTCCTTACTCGGTCAACCCGTTCACTTATTAAGTCCTCTTGTCGCTTCCACTTATTTATTGGTCGGAATGGCTAAAGTTGATTTTGGTGAACATCAACGCTTCACTTTATTGTGGGCCGTTGGAACGACAATGGTGATGTTGATTACTGGAATTGTAATTGGGATTATTCCAATATAAGACGCAAAAAACAGTAGAAGAAATAAATCCTCTACTGTTTTTGTTATGAAGAAACGAGAAAATACCTTCTCTCTGGTCTCCCTACACTTCCATATATAAGCTCTGCATGTACTTTCTTCCCAGATATTAAATACTCTAAATAGCGTCTCGCTGTTGATCGACTTACTCCAACCATCGAGCTTAACACTTCTGCGGTAATTCCTTCTTCATTAACTGTTAACATATGCTTTTTTATTTTCGCTAAAGTTAAAGGATCTATTCCTTTTGGAGCATATTCAACTGTATTTCCCTTCACACCTCTTTGAGACCATAAGTGTTCAATTTGTTCTGTAGATAATTGATTGCTTTTCTTTAACTGCCTAATCTTTTTTTGATAACTTTCTAAACTCGCTTTAAAACGGTCAAACATAAGTGGTTTTACGATATAATCAGTTACTCCACCACGTAAAGCATGCCTTACTACATCTGTTTCCGATGCAGCTGTAATCATAATAATATCTGTATCATGCAAATTATGCCTAATATATGTGACAAGTTCTGTTCCTTGTATATCAGGTAAGTACACGTCTAATAAAACGAGTTGTGGCTTCACAAGCTCTAGCCATTCCTTCGCTTGTTCCCCAGTCGTTGCTGTTCCAATTACTTTAAATCCTTCAATTTTTTCAGTAAAACGCCGATGAATGTCCGCAATCCGAATATCATCTTCTACAATTAATACTTCAATCTCCTCACCCATTACAACTCGCCTCTCTCTTTCGGTAATGCAATAATGAACAACGCACCACCTAAATCCCCTTTTTCAATTGCAATGCTTCCATTTAAATCTTCTACTAACTCTTTCACTTTTGCTAATCCATATCCTCGCTTCTCTCCTTCTTTCGTTGAAAAGCCTTTATAAAATATACTAGTAATTATTTCATCATGAATCCCTTGCCCCGAATCTTCCACTTCAATTAATATTTCTTCTCCGATATCTGTTACAAACATTCTAACTTTCTTATCATGCTCTTGATTTTTTTCAATTGCTTCAAATGCATTCGTAATTAAATTCCCTAAAATCGAAACGACATAATTACTCTCAATATGCGGACTTAATGTTTCTAAACTACTTTCTCGATCTAGTACAAAATCAATCTTCAACTCTCTTGCCCTATTATAAAATCCAATTAAAATTCCACCTAGCCATGGATTTTGAATTCGCTTCATAATAAATTGAACAAAATCTTGATATACCGCCGTCTCCTTATGAATGAGCTCTAGAGCATCTTCATATGACTCTAATTGGATAAGACCTGAAAGCGTATACAATAAATTGTTGTATTCATGGGTTTGTGCTCGTAACGCCTCTGTATATTGCTTCGTCTGAGATAACTCTGCTGTTAACTGATCCATTTCAGATTTCAAACGTAAGCTCGATACGACGCCGGTTACTTTATTATTTACTTTAATAGGTAGACGATTAGCAATAACAGCCTGCCCTTTTATATTTAATTGACGATCAAACTGTTCTTCACCAGTTTGAAGTACATCTAGTATGGATGAATTAGGAATTATATTTAAAATAAATGATCCAATGATATTTTTTCGGTTGTCTAGTGAAAGAATATCGTAGGCTGCTTGATTGACTAAACTAATCATGCCCTTTTTATCAATTACGATAATCCCTTCTCGTACAGATTGAATCACTGTACTATGCTCTTCATATAAAGATGAAATTTCTTCTGGTTCCATCCCAAACATCATTCTTTTTATACTTGCAGCTAAATATATGGAACCGATTATCCCCATTAACAAACCGATTATTGTAATCCAAAATACACGCTTTCCATACACTTCTACCGCTCCATGAATATCATCCATTGAAAATCCAACAGATACTACACCAATAATTTTATTATCCTGATTACGGATTGGAACTTTTCCGCGTAAGGAAGGTCCTAATGATCCCGTTGCTTTCGAAACGTAAGATTTCCCTTCTAATAGCACTCCTTTATTATCTCCACCAACCATTACTTCTCCTATTTTGTCTTTCTTGGGGTGTGCATAACGAATCCCTTCTTTATTTCCAACCACAATAAAATCAGCATCTGTATCAATTCGAATTTTTTCTGCAATCGGTTGAATAATAGAAGCTGGATTTTCTTTTTGAAAAGCTTCCGCGATTTCCGGTATAGCTGCAACTGTTTTCGCAACATGCAAAGCTCTTTTACCAATTTGCTCTTCTACTGTTTCAGATAATATGTAGTAAAACAAATAACTTGTTAACAAAAGCACAACAAGAATAAGTGTACTAATAGTTAATGTAATTCTCGGTTGTAGTTTTAATTTTTTAAATTTCAAAACCATTCCCCTAACATGGATAAAGATAGAATTTAAAGAAAATACAGTTTTTTAAATTGTTAAACTTAATCATAACACGGTTACTACACATTTCTTTATTTTTATCTCCATAAAAAAAGAAACGAAGTAAAATTACTACCTCGTTTCTTAATATTTTTTATTACACTTTAAACTTGCCAATCATCTCTTGCAATTCTTCTGCCATTTGTGATAAGTGAACTGCTGCTCCATTAATTTCATCTACTGAAGCTAATTGCTCTTCAGAAGAGCCAGCAATATTTTGAACACTTGCTGCATTTTCTTCAATCGTAGCTGCAATTTCATTAATAGATGCACTTACTTGTTTGGCATCTACCGTCATTTGTTTCGCTACTTCTACCATACTATCAATTTGCACAACTGTATCATTTGTAGATTTCAATATTTCAGCAAAGCTTTGCTTCGTTTCATTTGCAACTACAAGACCTGATTGTACTTCTGTTCCAACTTGATTCATAGAGCTTACCGTTTCTTTTATATCAAATTGAATCTCTTTCACTAGTTTTCCAATTTCCGTAGAAGACTGTCCTGATTGTTCAGCTAATTTTCGCACTTCATCCGCTACAATTGCAAATCCTCTTCCTTGCTCCCCAGCTCTTGCAGCCTCAATTGCAGCATTTAATGCTAATAAATTTGTCTGCTCTGCAATATGTTGAATCACTTCCAGAATTGCTCCGATTTGTTTCGACTTATCATCTAATAAAGCAATGACTTTATCTGAATTTGAAACTGACTCATGAATTAATTGCATTTGATTCACAGTTTGCTCAACTAACTTCCCACCATCTTCAGCTTTTTTCTTCGTATACATAGAAGCTGTTGATACTAATGAAGAACTATCAGCAACACGCTGAACTCCTTCTGTAACTTCTTCTAATAACGTCGCTCCTTCTTCAACTTCTCTCGTTTGTATTTCAGCCCCACTCGACACTTGCTCTATAGCTTGTGTAATTTGTTCTGTCGCTTCACTTGTCTGCTTCATGCTAGCTGTTAATTCTTCTGAAGATGCTGCTACATGACTTGCTGAAATATTTATATTGGAAATGACATTATGTAATGATGATGCCATCTCATTAAAACTTTCTCCTAACTGCCCGATTTCATCTTTAGAATGAACTGTAATAGATTCTGTTAAATCACCTTCACTAATTTTCCTAGATGATAGAACAAGTTGTTTTAACGGTTTAATAATAGAAGCAATTATGAAGTAAATTAAAACCCCACCAATCATTAATGAAATCCCAATAACAGTTATCGTTTTATAGAAAATAGGTTCAGCCGCTTGAATAATTTCTTTTGAAGGCATTATCCCCGCTATTTTCCATCCAGTTTTCTTATTCGTTTTAAAAGTAATGTTACGATCTTCACCATCTAATGAATAATGAAAATCACCAGCTTCCTGTTTATAAAATTCCTTACTAAGTTTCTCTTCTAACTTCTCACCCGGCTTCAGTGTCGGGTGTGCGACTACATTTTTATCTTGATCAAATATCGCTACATAACCTTCCTTACCGATATTAACCATCTTGGAAGTAGTTACAATATTATTGATAATTAAGTCAATCCCAAGAACGCCACTTTTATCCTCATTTTGTTTTGCCAGTGTGATAACAGTATTCCCTGTCGTTTTTGACTTATATGGAGCAGTTACAATCACTTCTCCGCTTTTTTTCACTGCCTCTTTATACCAATCTCTTTCTGTAGGATTATATCCTTCTGGCATTTGAATTGCCGGTGATTGAATAAATTGCCCGTTGCTAGACCCAGTATAGATAGCTTCCATTTCCGGATGTAACTTATTATATTCTTCTAGTTTATTTTGGATATTTTGTATTTGATCCGCTTGGTAACTTGATTGTGTAAATAATTTCGTAAAATAAGTTGCATCTACTTTTTTACTATCCAATTCCTTATTAATTACATTATCCAAAATTTTTATATTATCTTTCGCCGAGTTTAAAATCGTTTCATTAAAATTTGTTTTCGCCTGCTGATAAGACGTCCAACCAATTACAATACTTGGAAGAATTAAAATGATAATAAATGAAACAAGTAACTTTGTTTTTAAACTACTACTCCTTAACTTCCTTTGAAACATATTTCTACCCCTCCATACCGTTTTACATGCAATAAATTACAATTAATCCATTTATAAAAATTTTAAGATATAAATAGATTGACGAGACTCTCTATTTCTCTTTTACCCATCTTTCTAAATTTAAAGGATTATTGCATACTTACTTCATTCTATAAAAATTAAATAATTAAAACAATGTATAAAAATGTATATTATTCGAAATATTACGATTCATAGAAGAACCTCTAGCACATGCTAGAGGTTCTTCCTACCTTACTATTCTTTATCTTTTTCTACTTCTTTTTTCTTATCTTCTACTACAGATACGACAGGTTTATCATTCGATAACTGCTGTACTGCACCTTTACCTGCAAACCCTTCTAATAACTCTTTTAAATCAATACCAGAGGAAGCTTTTAATGTCTCCTGCATCGTTGCCATTAAATCAGTCGCATACCCTGCTACTTTTCCAGCACCGCTATTCTTACCACCGCCGCCTGTGTCGACAACTGTAATTTTATCAATGTTGCTAAGTGGGCTTGCGACTTCTTTCGCGTAACTTGGAAGCATTTTAAGAACCATATCCATAATTGCCGCTTGACCATATAATTCAAATGCTTCTGCAATTTTTTGTTTGGCTTCAGCTTCAGCCAAACCTTTTAATCTAATAACATCTGCTTCTGCTGTACCTTGTGCTTTTTGTACTTCCGCTTTCGCTTGACCTTGTGCTTTCTCAATCTCTGCTTTCGCTAAACCTTCTACACGAACTTCTTCTGCACGTGCTCTTGCTTCTGCTTCAATCTTATATTGATCCGCATCTGCTTTTTTCATTTGTTTTACTTTTTCCGCTTCTGCTGATTGTTCGACAGCATAGCGATCTGCATCTGCTTTTTTCTTCACTTCTGCATCATATTGCTTTTCACGACGTGCAATCTCTTTTTCTTCTAATTCAATTTGCTTTTCACGCTCAATGATTTTAACGCGCATTTGCTCTTCTGTAACACCTTGTTGCGCTTTCGCTTGTTGTAATTCGTAAGAAAGGTCCGCATCTGCACGAGCTTGTTCTTGATCTCTCTTATAGGACTGCACTTTTAATTCCTTATGTTTTTCAGCTTCAGCGATTTGTGCATCACGTTGATATTCTGCTTCTTTTGCTTCTTTCTCAGCACGAGCTTTTTCAATTCGTGCCTCTTTTTCACGCTCTGCATTTGCAACTGTTGCATCACGCTTAACCATTGCAATTTGCGGCTGTCCAAGCGCATCTAAGTATCCGTTTTTGTCCATTATTTCTTTAATTGTAAAAGAGACGATGCGAAGACCCATCTTCTTTAAATCTGTAGAAGCTACTTCATGCACCTTTTGAGCAAATTGCTCTCTATTACTATACGCATCTTCTACTGTCATAGAAGATAAGATAGCACGGAGATGCCCTTCTAAAACTTCTTTTGCTTCTATTTTTAACTCTTCCGTTTCTTTTCCTAAATATTGTTCAGCTGCTGTAGAAACTTCTTCAATTGTCGATCCTACTTTAATAATAGAAACACCATTTACTGTAATTGGTACACCTTGTTTCGTATACGTATCACGTGTACCAACTTCTAATTTGTAGTTTAATAGGCTTAAAGGCTCTGCTCTTTGCATAATTGGAACTACAAAAGTACCGCCACCGCGAATAATCTTAATCTTCTTTCCATCATCAGTGGTAACAACATTTTTCCCACCACCAAGCCAGTTCCCTGTAACAATTAACGCTTCATCTGGACCAACTGTTCGATACTTCGTAATGAATACTAAAATGAGTAGAATTAAAATTGCGAGTAAAACTCCACCGATAATTAATGGAATCGTCATGTAAATTCCCCCTTATAATTTTGGTTTCTTTAAAGAATAAGCGATGTTTTGTACAAGCAAAACACCATCTTGAACCCCCTCGATAATAACTTCGGTTCCTTGTGAAATGTCTTTCTTTCCAATTGTTTTAGCTGGGATTGCATTACTTCCAAATTGGGAGGAGATTAATACTTCACCAAATCCTTCTGTAGGAATTGTCGTAATGACTTCTCCCTTGCAACCAATGAATTCATCCATACGTTGTACGGTATTTTGTTCTGCTTCTGCAATCGGTTTTAAAATTAATATTTTCATTATGAAAACACCGATAAAAGATATAGCAAATGAACCAGCGAAAATAATAGTACTATTAAAGGAAAATAAATATTCTCCTATATAACTAATTCCACATAACATAGCGAAGAAACTAAGTAATAAGGTAACAACGGATACAGATCCGCCCCCAAAACTAAATATTGATTCAAATATATCTCCAAAGAAAATATAAATAACAGTGAGTATAGTCGCAATAACAAATCCATATAAATAAATTGTTTCAAGTGGATAACCAAACAAGAACATTTCTTATCCCCCTTTCTTAAACAATCCCTTTTTTGTTATGTGTATGCCTCACCTCTTTCAAAGATTATTAATCTCAATTTTCAGTTATTTACCCTTTAAAGAAAAACCTGTAAGACAGGTCTCTAAAAAAGAACAGGAGAAACCTATTGTGACAGGCTCCTCCTAGAAAATAACCGATATATTATATATCTATATAATATACTATTTTCCACAAAAAGTAAAGTTAAACATACATTGGAAAAGCACTTATTTTAGTGATAATGAGTACGTTCCATCGCCATTATCATATTTATATACATACAAGTAATACTTACCTGGTTTTGCATTTAATTTTGCTTCTATATGATTTCCATTAGCTTGACCGTAAGCAGCATAATTTTGCATATCTGATTCATGGTGAAGTACCCACGTCATCCCAATTCCATACTCATTTAAAACAGAAATATCGAGATCTTTCGCTGCTGCTACATTAAATGTATAAACATCGGTGTGATCCCCGCCGATAAGGCTACCTTTTATAGTAGTGTTTAGTCCGATACGATTTGCTTCCTCTTTACGATTATTTGGTTCAGATTCTGTTAAACTTCCATCTTTAATCGTAACAGTTGTTTCACTTCTACTCTCTTTTCCTTTATCATCTTTTACTCTTAACACTACTTTATAAGTTCCTTCTTTTTCATATGCATGTACTGGATTAACTTCTGTACTTGTTCTTCCGTCTCCAAACTCCCATGAATAAGAAACGATTTTTCCATCTTCGTCGTTTGATCCATCACTTTTGAATTGAATTCCTTCTTTTACAAGCCCATTATAAGGACCGTTTATATGAACTGTCGGAGCTTTATTTTCTCCGTCATCTTTTGCGATACCATGGAAGACTACATCATATTCAAATTCATTGGAACTATTCACACGATAATTGACGAAATATGCTGTAACCGTTTTGTAGCCGCTCCATTCTTTTTGCGCCAATTGTTCTAAAGCTTCATTTACTCTTTTACCCATTGCATTCCAGTCTTCTGATTCGCCTTTTGTTACACTACCTGTAAACGTACCTTCTAATGTAAATGTATTAAAGAATTGAGACTCGTGTTTTGTCATTTTTGCATCTTTCATAGACAACGTCTCACTAATTTCTTTCTTCACTTCTGTTAACGACTTTGGTGCATGTTCAGCTAAATAATCATCTGCTACTTCCGGTACAGTGTACTTATCTTGATTATCAATTAACTGCTGCATATACTCTTGATACTCTTTATTTAGCTTAGAATCTTTACTTAGATTTTCACGATATGCATCATAATTTTTCACGTCATTCGCACGAATTAAATCTTGAATTTTATCAAATGTTTCAAACTGATGCGTATATAAGTAAGACTGCAATGCGAACGAGTAGTTATAGAAATCCCAAGAACCATATTTAGCAAATAGTGTGCGCTCTGCTGTATAACGGCTTGCAGGATCAGATGATAATCCGCTAATGATGCTCTTTCTCGGTACTACATTATTTGTACGAGTAGATCCTGCGAAAAATTCTGCATTCCCTTCTTGGAACCAAGTTAATCTTTCATTTTGATACATATCTCCTCTTCCAAATAAACCGGGAACTTCATATCTCCCTTGAAGATAGTGAGTAAACTCATGACGGAATAACTCTTCTAAACTATAAATACTTTGCTCTGGCGTACGCTCATATGTAAAGAATGTACCTGTCTCTTCAATATAAATTCCACCGTTGTTTGTTTCATATCCATACAATTGTCTGTTTAACTGATATTCATCTGGAGTATTATAGATTACTATCGTTAATACGTCGTCTGCATTACCTTGTTCTAAAGCTTTGTCATTTCCGATTACGCGGTGATATTGCGCTTTTACTTCCTTCGCAGCCCAATATAATCTCTTAATTTTTTCTTCAGACACTTTATCCCCAGTTTTAAATACAATAGATCCATCGTCAAATGTATACGTTTTTGGTAAGTATTGCTCTTTTCCTTCTTTACGAATCTTCTCTAAATCTACCGTATTCCCGCTATAATCTTTCCCGTTATAATTTGTTGTAATTTGTTCTACCGCAACAAAGTACGGTTCACTTAAACGTGGATACATATGCATCGCTTGTGTAACAACCTCTAATCCTTTATTTGGATTGCTATGAAACTTCCCTAAACGGCTAGCAAAATAAATTCCATTATTAACGAGCCATTTATTTTCTGACGTTACTTCATTTAGAAGAGCAATACGATTTATTTCATTAATAAACCCATCTACTTTTCCATACCACATCGTTTCATTCGCTTCTTTACGGGCCTCATTTAAGTAAGACTGTATATCATAATCAATGCCTTGCATCATATCGTATACAGCTTGTCCTTTCATACGATCGTCTACATATGCATTAAAATTATCATTATATTGTTTTAAAATATTCGATGCGTATTGCACTGTTTCAACATCACTTGATGCATTACTAATTAATTTACCGTATGCAGATACTACTGTATCTTGCTCATTTGTTCCAAGCTTAAAGTTTGGATTTTTTGCGATTGCTTTTAAAGCCGGTAAACATTTGTCCTGGAAGCTTCTTTCATTTAAAGCGCTTAATTCATTATTATAAAATGCAAGATAAAAAGCTGAACGTAACACTTCAGTAAACGTTTGAATTCCTTTTGAATCATCTTTCGTAAATGTACTACCTCTATGGGCTAATTCGTCTATAATTACTTGCATTTTTCCGTTATCTTTATAAAAGGCTTTTGCATCTTCATTAAACTGGAATAAGTCTGTAATTTGATGCCACTTAATACTGCCTAACGTTTCAACTAACTCTTGATCATTCATTTTGTTTAAATCAGCCATTGAATAGCTTTCTTTAGCTTGCTTTACTGCCGAGTTCTTCGTAATAGATGCTGGTCGCTGTGAAAAATCTCCTACTTTTAAACGTTCTTGAAATGATAATGTTTCTTCGGCTTTAGAAGTGTGTCCAATCTCATCTACTGGTTTTTCAATTCCAACTGGTTTCGAATGCAATACATTATATGGCACCTTTTCTTCTGCTGATACATTCGTTTGAATTGCCCCTAACGATAGCGCCATTGTACTAATACTAAGCATCATTTTATTAATCTTTGATTTCTTGTTCATATCATTGCCCCCTATTTATATATTCCATTCACGAAATTAACATATTATCTGGATAAAAAGATGTAAAATGCAATATTTCATATTATTTCTTCATACAATTTGAACGTATCGTGAACGAAAAGTACTTACAATTTCCGCTACAGTTTCTCCATTATTTTAGTGATTAAAACATCCTCGTATCCATATCCTTCCCCTATTCAAAAAGACCTTATCATAAGCATATTTCAACATGAAATTGTTATGATAAGGTCTTCTCAAATAATTATATATTCTTTTGTAATAATAAGATAAAACGTTATTTATTTCTTAAATACTCTCTTTCTAAATACAAACATACTTAATGCTGAAAGAACAAATGCTAATCCAGAAAGTAAACTCGATGTGTTAGCTTGACTACCAGTTGCTGCTAAAGACTTCTGATTTTCCTCTTGCTTATTAGCTTGTTGCTTATTTGAAACTTTTTCTTGCGTACTCTCTTGTCCTACCACCTTCACCGGTCCAACTTGATTATCCCCTTTTGGCTCTTGATTCAATCCAGTTGTTGATTCTTTTACCTCTTCTTTTGTACCTTCAACTTCTTTTACTGGCTCTTTCACTTCTTCTTTTGTACCTTCAACTTCTTTTACTGGTTCTTTCACTTCTTCTTTTGTACCTTCAACTTCTTTTACTGGTTCTTTCACTTCTTCTTTTGTACTTTCAACTTCTTTTACCGGTTCTTTTACTTCTTCTTTCGTTTCTTCAACTTCTTTTACTGGCTCTTTTACTTCTTCTTTCGTTTCTTCAACTTCTTTTACCGGTTCTTTTACTTCTTCTTTCGTTTCTTCAACTTCTTTTACCGGTTCTGTCACTTCTTCTTTTTCAACTATATTTTGGATTACCGTTCCGTTAAAACTTATACTAATTTCATCAGAATCTAAATCAAATTTATATACCTTTTCACCTGGGGTACTCCATTTTATTACTCCGTTATTAAGCGTTCCGCCCTCACCTTTCATTTTGATATTGTCAATAGCTTCTCCTTCTAAGTCATATACAGGGACTTGAATTTCTTCATTTACTTTTGTTTCATCTAAAATGATTGTTTGTCTCCCGACATCAATTGAAAACCACTGCCCTAATTGTATTAGCGGTCTTACATCACAAATCTCATTCCCTGCTAAATTCAAGCTAAGTAAGTCCAGCATTGAACCAATAACCGTTACATCTTTAATATGATTGTCTGCAAGATTTAACCACTGTAAGTTTTTTAATGAAGATAACGGTGTTATATCTTCAATTTGATTATGAGATACATTCACAATATTTAATTGTTTCAAATTTGAGATGAACTCAATATTTTTCAAGCCTACTCCTTCTAAAGTGAGGTTTTCTAAGTTCGTCATGTACTCTAAACCTGTTACATCTTTTATCTCTTTTCCTTTTTCTTTAAGTATCTCTAATGTTTTAATCTGTAATAAATCTTATTTTGTTATAGGAGCGTTTAAATTCTCTCTACCTAAATTTTCTTTATTAATATGTTGTTGTAAATGTTTATCCAGGATTACATTTTGACTTTCTTTTTGTTTTTCAACTATTTTCTGGACAACCATCCCATTAAATCTTATTTTACTTTCACCAGAGCTTGTATCTAATCTAAATTCATATGTTTTTTCTCCAGGACTATTCCATTTTATAAATCCATTATTCAGAATGGCCCCCTCACTTTTTAAATTGATATTTTGAAGTGGCTCCCCTTTAAGATTGTATATTGGAATTTGTATTTCTTCATCTACGCTTGCTTCATCTAAAAAGATTTTTTGTCGTTGAATATCAATTGAAATTCGCTTACCCAATTCCTCAACAGGCCTTACGTCAGCAATTTCATTCGCTCCTAGGTTCATCTCATGTAAATCTGTTAAATTACTCAGCGGTGATATATCAGAGATATAATTCTCTTCTAAATTCAGTACTTGTAATTTTCCTAATTTAGATAATGGTGATATATCTTTTATTTCACTATCAGCAATTTCTAGTTCAATAAGATTACTCATTTTACTAATAGATTCAACATTACTAATTTTATTGTTCCCTATCCATAATAGTTCCACATTACTTAATTGGTTAATTCCAGTAAGATCACTGATTTGATTATTGGCTAAGTATAACTGTTTCATAGTTGATAATGTAAATAATGGCTGGATGTCTTCAATGTTATTACCAACTAAATCTAATGTTTTAATTTTTTTCATTTTACTTAATGGTGTAAGATCAGAAATTTTATTATCTCTTAAAAAAAGCATATTAATATTCTCTAACTGCTCAATTGGATGAATATTTTTAATTGGATTAGAAGTTAAATCTACGTACTTCAAATCTCTCAGTTTCGAGATGGCTGATATATCTGTTACATTAGATTCTCTTAACGTCAACTTCTCTAAATTTGTCATATGTTCTAAACCAGCTATTTCATTTATTCCTTCACCTGAATAAATGGATAATGTTTTAATCTTTAATAAATCTTCCTTAGTTATTGGATCATTTATATTTTCTCTATTTAAATTATGTTTATTAATATGCCTTTGTAATTGCTTATCTAATATTACATTTCCGCTTTCATCTTGTTGTTCCACTTTATCCTCTTTATTTTCCTTTTCTGGAACATTGTTTTCTAAATTTAAAGCATTTACTTCAAACTGCACTTGATATTTATTATCATAGGCCATCGTTGGAATATAAATATGCATTTGCATATTATATCTTTTTCCCAATTCCCCAACTTCAAATTGAATAACCTTCGTTCCATTTTTCTTTTTGTCTTCTGATATAATCTTTACATCATGAAACACACCAGGAGTATGAATATCCTCTGTTTTCAAGTATTGGAAGAAATCGCTATCACTTAACGTTGCTGTTACAATTTTCTTTCCATTCTCAATTGTTAATTTCGGATCCTTTATATAAACAGCTGCCATAGACTCTTCATTCGTTTTATCTTTATATGCTTTAATAACAGCGTCATATGTACCATCTTCTAAACCTTGTCCCGTTTTATTCGCCTCAATTGCTACCGCCGCTAAAGCAGGTGTCGAATACACAGCAAATGGAAGTGATAACGCCGCCGCTATAATCATTGCATTTATATGTTTTTTTTTATTTTTTTTCAACTTTACATCTCCTCCAATATATATAATTCAAAATGTAATCATTTCTCGAATAAATGATATTGATTTTCATTATCATTGTCAACTAAAAAAATAAAAAGTTTACAAAAAAATAATCCCTTTTAAAAGGGATTATGCCATTTTCTCTCCTGATTCTTCTTTAAAAAAGCTCTTCATCGCATGGAATACGTCTGCTTTTTGCTTTAAAATATAATATCTAAAGTTCTCATCTTTAATATTTTTATAGGCTGACATAAGCGTACTATGGCGGTTGTACTGATTCACTTCCCCATACCCAAACATATTACATTTCTTCATCAGCTCCTCAACAAGCTTTACACATCTCGCATTATCTGATGTTAAATTATCACCGTCTGAAAAATGGAATGGATAAATATTATAGCGGTCTGGTGAATATTTATTATCGATAAGCTCTAATGCCTTTTTATACACGGAAGAACATATCGTTCCGCCACTTTCTCCTTTTGAGAAAAATTCTTCTTCTGTAACAACTTTCGCTTCTGTATGATGAGCAATAAATTCAATATCAACTGTTTCATACTTTGTACGTAAAAATCTTGTCATCCAGAAAAAGAAGCTACGTGCCATATACTTCTCCCATATTCCCATCGATCCACTCGTATCCATCATCGCTAATACAACAGCTTTTGAATCTGGCTTTAACACTTCATTCCAAGTACGGAACTTTAAATCCTCTTGGTGAATTGGATGGAAAGATGCTTTACCACGCATTGCATTTCGTTTATATGCAGATATCATCGTTCGTTTCTTATCAATATTTCCCCATAGTCCTGTTTTTCTAATGTCATTAAATTCAATATGTTCAATCCGGTTTTCATCCATTTCTTTTCTCTTTAAATTAGGAAGCTCTAGCTCTTTGAAAAACGCTTGCTCTAATTCTAAAATAGAAACTTCAGCTTCATAATAATCTTCTCCAGCTGCATCTCCTGCACCTTGACCTTTTCCTGGGCCTTTTTGCTTTTGACCACCTGATCCATCTCTCGCAACGACATCACCAACTTTGCTATCACCAGTTCCTTGCCCAACGTGTTTGTTTTTATCATAATTGTACCGAATCTTATATTCATCTAAAGAACGAATTGGTATTTTTACAACATCCTTGCCATTAGACATAACAATGCTTTCTTCTGTTACAAGATCGGGTAAATTATTCTTAATTGCCTCTTGTACTTTTTCTTGATGGCGCTGTTGGTCGTCATATCCTTTGCGATGGAGGGACCAGTTTTCCTGTGAAATCGTATAATTTGGTTGATTTTCTTCGCTCATTCCTTTCCCTCCTTACTGTAATTGTCTTTCTCTATGAACAGCAATCTATAAATTTTGTTCTATAATGTTCAAGCTAAAATATTTGAAAGGTAACTGCCCATCGAAAATCACCCCATAAACATATATAACGTTTTACATACAATACTCCGAGCATCCTAAACAAAATTTTGCCACTCACATAATAGAAAGAAATATTCAGCCTCTGATAAGAAAGAAACACAATGCATTGTTGCACACATTTTCACTTTGCAACATATTGTATTGTGTTGGCTTTTTTCGTATGAATGGTTGGTTACTCTATCATATGCATATTGTAAAAATAATTGACAATAAATTCATGAAATTGCATCTTAATTTATTATATTTGGACAAGGTATGACACTTTACACATATGAATGGATAATAAAACGCTGTCCCGCAAAAAACAAGAGACAGCGTTTTGTTATCAAACTATCGATTTAGCAAGCTACCTACATAGCGTAATAATTCATTTGCCGAAGAAGAATTATAGCCATGCTCATCAATTAAACGTGCAACAACATCGTTGATTTTCTTAAGCTGATTTTCATCTGGTGTTTTCGTTGATGTTGTGATTTTCACGACATCTTTTAAATCAGCAAATAGCTTCTTCTGAATCGCTTCGCGAAGACGTTCATGCGAGTTATAATCGAAACGTTTTCCTTTACGCGCATAAGCAGAGATGCGAATTAAAATTTCTTCACGGAATGCTTTCTTCGCGTTTTCTGAAATTCCAATTTGTTCCTCAATTGAGCGCATTAGTTTTTCATCTGGGCTCATTTCTTCACCTGTTAATGGATCACGTAATTTCGATTTATTGCAATATGCTTCAACGTTATCTAAGTAATTATCCATAAGTGTCTTAGCCGATTCTTCGTATGAATATACGAATGCTTTTTGTACTTCTTTCTTAGCAATTTCATCATATTCTTTTCTTGCTAATGAAATGAAGTTCATATAGCGCTCACGATCTTCATTACTAATGGATGGATGCTGGTCTAATCCATCTTTTAAAGAACGAAGTACGTCTAGTGCATTAATAGATGGTACTTCTTTTCTAATAATTGTAGAAGAAATTCGGTTAATAACATAACGTGGGTCAATACCACTCATACCTTCATCTTGGTATTCCCGTTGCAATTCTTCTACATCAATCGCATTATAACCCTCTACCATTTCACCATCATATAAACGCATCTTTTTGTTTAAATCAATATCTGGACGCTTCGGATCTTTTAAACGAGTTAAAATTGTAAACATCGCTGCAACACGAAGTGTGTGTGGTGCAATATGCACATTCGATACATCACTTTCATGAATCATCTTCTCATAAATATGTTCCTCTTCACTCACTCGTAAATTGTATGGAACTGGCATTACAATAATTCTTGAATGCAATGCTTCATTTTTCTTATTTGCTATAAATGAGCGATACTCTGTTTCGTTCGTATGCGCTACAATTAATTCATCTGCTGAAATAAGCGCAAACCTTCCCGCTTTGAAATTACCTTCTTGCGTAAGCGATAATAAATGCCATAAAAACTTCTCATCGCATTTTAACATCTCTTGGAATTCCATCATCCCTCGGTTCGCCTTATTTAATTCTCCATCAAATCGATACGCACGAGGATCTGATTCTGAACCATATTCTGCAATTGTTGAAAAGTCTAGACTACCTGTTAAATCGGCAATATCTTGTGATTTTGGATCAGACGGGCTAAATGTACCAATCCCTGTACGGCGATCTTCCGAGAAGAAAATACGCTCTACAACTACATCCTCAATTCTTGACCCATATTCTTGCTCTAGACGCATTACATTTAATGGTGATAAATTCCCTTCAATTCTCACTCCATACTCATCAAAGAAATCATCCCGTAAATGATGTGGAATTAAATGTAGTGGATCTTCGTGCATCGGGCAGCCTTTAATTGCAAAAATCGCTCCACGATCTGTACGTGAGTATGTTTCTAATCCTCGTTTCAACATCGTAACTAATGTTGATTTCCCTCCACTAACAGGACCCATTAATAATAAAATACGTTTTCTAACATCTAATCTTTTTGCAGACGGATGAAAATATTCTTCAACAAGACGCTCTAGTGCATCCTCTAGTCCAAACAGCTGATTACTAAAGAAATTATATTTTCTTCTACCATCAACTTCTTCAATTCCGGCATCTTTTATCATATTGTAAATGCGAGAGTGTGCTGTTTGAGCCACCCATGGTCTTTCTTTCACAAGCTCCAAATACTCCGCAAACGTACCTTCCCATTGTAAACGTTCTTCTGCTGCTCGATGCTGTTCAATCTTTTTTAGAATATCCATTATAGCTCCTCCCCCATCTCCTTGTTCAATCGGATTATTATAAAAGGTATGCTAGGATGTCCTTAAACATTCTTTAAATCAAAACGAAATATATAGTAGTGCTATAAAATTCTCTCCAAAATTCAAAGAAAATTCTGTATAATATAGGTATTAAAGTTTTCACACTGCTATTCATTATAAATAAATTCTTTTCTTCTAAGAACCTTACATACATTTCAATTCATAAATAGAATTCGTAAATCGAAAAAGTAGGAGGAATATTAATATGAAATTATTATTAATTTTAGGTGTATCACTCACATTTCTTACAGCTATTTTCACATCTGGTTACAACGATAAACCAGGTACACATAAAAAGTGATGTGCTTTTAGCACATCACTTTTTTCTTTATACATCATGTATAATACATATTTTCCACATCATATTTTGATAAAGGGCGACTATAATAATAACCTTGTACAATTTCTACATTTTTTCCCTTCAAAAACTGTATTTGTTCGGCTTTTTCTACTCCTTCTGCAATTACATTCAATTCTAATGTATGAGCTAAATGAATAATTGCAGCCGTAATATTCGTATCACGTTCATCTACATGTATACCTTCCATAAAAGAGCGATCAATTTTCAAAGTATCAATTGGATATGTTTTCAAATAACTTAAAGACGAATACCCTGTTCCAAAATCATCTAAATGAATCTTTAAATTTTGTTCTTTTAATTGTAGCAACACTCTCTTTGATATGTCTTTATGTATAAGGGCTCCTTCTGTCACCTCTATCGCTAATAGATGAGCTGGTACATTGTACTTATTTAAAGCACGTGTAATCATCTCTATTAATGTAATAGATCGAAAATGTCTAGCTGAAATATTAACTGCAATCGGAACCACTTCATACCCTTTATTTAACCATTCACGTATTTGCTGACACACTTGATCTACTACCCACTCATCAAGCTTAATAATAAATCCTGTTCTTTCTGCCAGTGGAATAAATTGATTGGGAGGGACAAATCCTAATTCTTTATTCTCCCATCTTATTAAAGCTTCCATACTAGCTATTTTTTTCGTTTCAATATTAACCTGCGGCTGGTAATATAAGAAAAATTCATTTTTCTCTATAGCACGATGTAACTGATTTTCCATTACAAACCTTTTCTCACGTTCACAATCTAATCCTTTACAATAAAAATGATAATGCCCTTTTCCTTTTTCCTTTGCTTTTTCCAAAGCAGCATCAACTCTTTGAAAAAGTATTTTTTCATCGGCTCCATCTGTTGGTGCCATTACAATTCCAATTGATGCACTTAAATACACGTCCTCTTCTTCAATTACAAAATGTTCACTAATCTTTTCTAATATGTTTTTTGCAACTTCCTCTACATATTCTTTCGTTATATTTTCTATTAACATAACAAATTGATCATCATGTTCTCTAAATAAATGCATACCTTCTATTTCTAGATTGCTTAAACATTCTGTAACTTTTTGTAATACTTTATCTCCTTCTTTATGACCAAATGTATCATTAATAAGATGAAATTCATCCAAATCCATGAAAACTAGTGCAAGCTCTTTATTTTCATTTAAAAACTCATTTAGCTTGTTTGTGCATGAAATTCTATTCATTAAACCTGTTAATTGGTCATAATAAGCTAAGTATTCCGTCTTCATCTCATTTAATACTTGCCTTGTAACATCCCTCGTAACAATATACACCCCAACAATTTCACCGTTCACAATAATCGGGATTGTTCTCAAAGAAATATATAATTCATATCCTTCTTTATGAACATATTTCTTTGAAACAATTTGTTTTGCTCTCCCCTGTAAAGCTTCCTTAAATATAATTTGAAAGTCTTTTTCATATTCTTTAATAATAAAGTTAAAAATAAAGTTATTATTTAACTCTTCATATCGGTATCCAAATATTTCATACGTTGCCGGATTAGCATATGTAATTCTACCTATAGAATCTATAGATATAATGGAGTCATTATTATATTCTAGTAATGACTTAAATAACATTTGTTTTTCCTCTATCTCTGCTTTCTCCTCAATCTGAGCTGTAATATCCCTTGTAATACAAATAATAAATTGACATACCCCTTCTTCGTCGTATACAGGATTAACTGAAGACTCATAATGTAAATTACCAGTTGGGAAACTGATTACATCACAAAATGTGTGTGCTCTCGCCTCTCTCACCACTTTTATATATTGCTCTTGTAATATTTTCACCTTTTCTCCTGATAACACTTCTGCAAATGTTTTTCCGTAACATTCTTCACTTAATCCAGCATAATCCATCCCTATTTTATTTATATAAATATATTTAAAGATCTCATCATCAATAACTTTCACAATAAATACTAAATCTTGAATAGCATGTAATAGTCCTTGTCTTATTAAATCCATATCTATCATACTTAAAAAGGTATTTTGATTGTTATATTGTTCCTTCATATTTATCTCAACCCGTCTTATCTATTTTTAATCATATATCCCATTCTATATGAATATGTACCTTTTTTAAAATGTATGACTACATATTATTTTTATTTATAAAAAAAGCCGCCTAATGGCGACTTTTAATAAACGATTTCTAAATCTAATCCTGGATAATTTTGTTGACGAAACGCTTCATAAATTAAAATTGCTGCTGTATTAGATAAATTTAATGAACGTACTTTATCCGTCATTGGAATACGTAAACAATGATCGAAGTTTTCTTCGATTACATTAGCTGGTAAGCCATTTGTTTCTCTTCCAAACACGAAATAATAATCCTTCTCACGTTTGCTATAATCAAATGCTGTATGAGCTTTCTCACCATACTTTGTTAAATAGAAGAATTCACCGTCTTTATTTTTCTCATAAAACTCTTCAATTGAATCGTAATACGTAACTTTTACGTGCTGCCAATAATCTAATCCTGCACGCTTTAACATTTTGTCATCCGTTGAAAACCCAAGCGGTCTAATCAAATGTAATTCTGTTCCAGTTGCTGCACAAGTACGTGCAATATTTCCTGTATTTGCTGGAATTTCTGGTTGATATAAAACAACATGTACGCCCACGCGATATTCACCTCTGTTTTTTGTCTACTACGTATTATACCACTTGAACGAAAAATCTCTACCCATTAATAATATGAAAGAATTTATATTTCATTTGTGGTGTGTATTTACTAGAGTCCTCATAACTCCAATAACGCCGCCGGCTATTTGCTGAATGTGCATTTACAAGTGGCATACCATCTGCGTCTTTTGCTACTACAATCGTCGTATGATTCCACCTACCGTCATCTTCGAAATCGTAAGCAATGACATCACCAAGAATAAGGTCTTCCGGCTTTTCTACAGTTTCTCCTCGCAGGCCAACTGTAGAACCTGACAAGTACCAGTAAAAAGAGTGTGCGACAGCCCAGCTCCAACTCCACTGGTTCTCCCTTTGCCACCAACCTTTACGAATATTAGGATATCCGTTCATTGGTACTTCTCCAGTATGAAGACATTGAGAAATAAAATTTGTACAATTATCAGGAAAATTGCGATACACTGGGTTTCGATCATCCCACCAACGCTCTGCATATTTTACTGCCTCTAAACGATTATACTGATAAGAACCGTATTTCTCTTTCGTAACTTCTCTTTCTAATGTCTCACCTATTCCAATCTCTTCTGGCACTTCAATAGCATAATCACCTATTATCCGGCTATTATTTAAACAAACTCTTCGTTTTAATTGTTCCTCTTCGATATAAAATAATTCTTTATGCTTAATTAAATATTTAAAATGTACTTGATAATCAATTTCTTGATAATCACTACTATTTAGCTGTCTAATGAAAGAAACATCTGCTGTTGCTTTCACTATATCTGCACTACGTTTTTGAAACAATTGTTTCTTTCTTTGTGCTAGTTGTAATAAATCTTTAGCAATACCATCCACATTTGTTCGTTTCTCTGTTACATATGCTAAAAACTGTTGTACTTGTGTTTCAATATTTTCTTTTACAACCATTTCATCTCCCTCCCATATTACAATATGAAAAAGGGAGATATTATCTACTCTTTTTTCTGCGCTAACAATGCAAGCCCACGATTCATTTCATGAAGAACTTCTTCATCCTTTTCACGTTCCATCGCTTTCTCAATAGCTTCGCCTACTCCATCTCCACCAATTTTCCCAAGTGCCCACGCTGCTGTTCCGCGTAGTACTGGTCTTGGATCATCTTTCATAACACCGATTAAATCAGGAATTGCTGATGCTTCTTTAAAATGCGCCAATGCTAAAATCGCATTTCGTTGCAATGGCTTTTTACCTCTCCATGACCCTGACATAATCCCATATTTCTCTTTAAAATCACGATTACTAATTGTTAAAAGTGGTGTTAAGAGCGGTTTAACTAATTCAGGATCTGGCTCCATCTCAGGATGATTATGAAAATCCATTCCTTTATTTTTTGGACACACAGTCTGACACGTATCACATCCATATATACGATTTCCTATTTTATCGCGATATTCTTCAGGTAGGAACCCTTTCGTCTGTGTTAAAAAAGCAATACATTTCTTCGAATCTAACTGTCCACCCTGTATTAAAGCACCTGTAGGACAAACATCAATACATTTTGTACAGCTTCCACATTGATCTTCTATCGGCTGATCTGGTGGAAATGGAACGTTTGTAATTATTTCTCCCAAGTATACATACGAACCAAATTCAGGTGTAATAATAGCGCAGTTCTTACCACTCCATCCGATACCTGCACGTTCTGATACAGCACGATCGCTTAACTCACCTGTATCAACCATTGACTTCACTTCTATATCTGGAAGCTTTTCAATTAAATATGCCTCTAACTTTTGCAAACGATCTCGTAAAACAAGATGATAATCTTGTCCCCAAGAGGCACGACAAAAAATCCCACGGCGTTCTCCACGTTTACTTAATGGTGCGTTTTTTAATTTTGAAGGATACGCTAAAGCAATCGCAATAATTGATTTTGCACCTGGTAATAAAAGCTGTGGATTCGTTCTTTTTTCTATATCAGACTCTTCAAATCCAGATTGATAATTTAATTGTTGCTGCTGGATTAACCGCTGCTTTAGCTCCTCAAATGGAGAAGCACTCGCAAAGCCTATTTTATCTATACCAATTGTTTTACTATATGCAATTACATCTTGCTTTAATTGTTCAAAATCCATTCTTAATCGCCTCCTCAGATGAACCCATCCCTTATGTAACGACTATATTGGTTAGCAATTCACTTTTGGAATACTATTCTTTACTTCTATTTTCGCATACAATTATGCTTTTCAAACATTAAAAAACGCAATGCCTCGTTTATCTCAGAAACGAAACACTGCGTTGATCACAATTTATTAGAAAAACATTAAATAAAATTTGGAGCGGGTGAAGAGAATCGAACTCTCGACCAGAGCTTGGAAGGCTCTTGTTTTACCACTAAACTACACCCGCAAATATGAAATACATATAAGATATTAGAATAACTTATGTAAAGTAGTATAGCATGTAAAAAAAACGGAAGCAAGAATTTTATCGAAAAAAGTCGAAAAAGTGATGAGAGACCTCATCACTTTTTCAATTCTTTATCAATCGCCTTCTTCATACTATCGAAATCAGGATTTGCAAGATTCCCGTTTATATATACTGAAGGAGCACCTTGAACTTTTAATTTTTGAGCACGATCTGAATCTTTACGTACTTTTTCTTTTATTTCTTTACTGTGTAAATCTTTTTTAAACTGTTCTACATCAACTTTTGGAAGTTTCTCTTTCACAATGCTAAGAAGTAATTCTTCTGTAATCCATTCTTCCGTATCTTTCTTTTGACTTTGATAAATCTCATCATAGAAAGTCCAGAATGAATCTTTATCTTGTTTATAAATTGCTTCACCAGCTGCTGCGCCTAAATCAGAGTCTTTTCCAATAAATGGGAAGTTGATAAAATATAACTGCACTTTACCTTTATCAATATATTCTTCTTTTAATCGTGGTAATACCGTTACATCCCAAGTACGACATGCTGGGCATTTGAAGTCTCCAAATTCAACTACCTTAACCGGAGCATCATCTTTACCTAAAGATTGTTGCGTAGAATAAGCAAACATCTCATTCCCTTTATCTTTTTTGTCATTTATGATGCTATACGCAATTGTTCCGATTACAATCAATACTGCGATAGAAAAAACTACACCAAGAGCCATGAGTTTATTTGATTTCATATACATTCCTCTTTAAATTCATATTCTGTATACAGCATTGTACACAATACACATAATATCAACACTTATATACGTCACGCAATGAACACGCTCACATAAATTACAAAAACACAATAATTGTGACGATATTGTGTCACAATTTGTCACAATTTATTCAAAAAAAGAAGCTCCTATGCAAGAGCTTCTCTTAACTTACTGCTTTTTCACGCGCATTATTTAACATCGACTGCTCTGTTTTTATATCATGGCGAATTACTAATTTCTCACTAACTGCTTGCACATACTCATCATGATTGATATATCCTTCTTTTTCCATTAATCTCAAAACTACATTTCGTCTCTCGACCGCTTTATCATAATTTTGCGCAGGTGAGTAATAAGCAGGTGCTTTCACTACAGCAGCCATCATCGCACTTTCAGCCAACGTTAATTGGTTCACCGTTTTACCGAAGTAAAGGTTGGCTGCTTTTTCAATTCCCCATGCTCCTTCTCCGTAATAAATATTACTTACATACAATTTTAAAATTTCATCCTTCGTAAATGTACGTTCAATTTTTTTTGTATAAAAAATCTCTTTCCACTTACGAGAAAATGTACGTTCATTCGTTAAAAAAGCATTTTTCGATAATTGCTGTGTAATTGTGCTTCCTCCTTGCACAACACCACCAGCTTTTATATTCTCAACAGACGCCCTAATAATTGCTATATAATCTAAACCATTATGATGATAAAACCTTTTATCTTCTGTCGCGATAAATGCATGTGTTAATGATTCTGGCACCTCTAACTTAGGCGGTACATGTAATTTACTAATATCACTTTTCTCGATCATTATATTTCCAACGAATAATAACGTACAACTTAACAATAATAATAAAATAATGGCTTTATAAAAGAATTTAGTCATTGGATTTAATGCAACTTTTTGATGATAGTTCACTCTAGATAATACTCGTTCTTTCATCTTGAACACCTCTTTTCCACACAGCATATATATCTCTTAACTTAAGAATACCTTGTTGTAAAAAAATATCCCATCGATTTCTCTTACACCTACCTTACATCATTGTAAGGTATAAAAATGTATTGTATCACAGTCTTTTTTTATCTACTATTCATCTGAAATATTGAATATACATTATTTTAAAACATTCATAACAAACAGCAGCGTAGAAATTAAGAGCGTTATACTTCCTTGATTCCACTTTATTCTTTTATTATATCATCTATAAATTTCTATTTTTAAACATCTAGTAATCTAATTATATATGATATATCATAATTATACAGAACTAATGTTCTCGAAATCAATACTAGCTTTATTATCATTTTGACCTTTTTCTAAAGTAATATACATAAGAAAAGGGTAGCTATTTGAGATACACTCAAATAGCTACCCTTTTCTTACAACCTGCCTATAAGGTTATATGGCTGTACTTCCCACGTTTCGTATGGGATGAAATGCGCTGCTCTCATCGCATCAACTGTTCTTGATTTCATATGAGGACGCGTTATATACTCATCGATATTCTCTTCATTTAAAGCAATAAATTTAGCCTCTTGTATTTCTTCAGGTTGAATTTTTATATCACCACTCACATATGCCACTTTAAACACAACAGCTAAAATATGCATAGAAGCATTATAATAGACCCCTGTAATTCCGATAGGCTTCACCGATAATCCTGTTTCCTCTTTTATTTCCCTACAAACAGCTTGATCGAGTGCTTCTCCTTCTTCTACTTGTCCCCCAGGCATTTCCCACGTATCCGCTCGCCAATGTACTTTTGTTAAAAGCATCTCATTCTTTTCATTTGTTAAATAGCCTGCTACAGCAACGATATGCTTTGGTGTTTTATGCTCCATAGAAATACCTCCTAGAAATACAATCATTTAAAATACTATCTATAATCCTATTCCATAACTACAACAAAACACCTTTAAAACCTTATCATCTTAATTATTTCAATAAAAAAGACCCAGTTCGTTAAACGAAAGGGTCCTTTTTTATTATTCGCCTAAGTCTACGTTATGGTAAACTTGTTGTACATCTTCTAAATCTTCTAATGCATCAACCATTTTTTCAAATTGTACTTGAGCATCTTCAGGAAGTTCTACATCATTTTGTGCAAGCATTGTTAATTCTGCAACTGTAAATTCTTCAATACCAGCATCTTTAAGTGCAGATTGTACTGAGTGGAATTGATCAGGTTCAGCATAAACGATAACAGAATCTTCTTCTTCTAGAATGTCACGTGCATCTACATCTGCTTCCATTAAAATTTCAAGAACTTCATCTGATGTTTTACCTTCAAGACCGATAACAGCTGTCGCATCGAACATGTAAGCTACAGAACCATTTACGCCCATGTTACCACTGTTTTTGCTAAATGCAGCTCGTACATCTGCTGCGGTACGGTTTACGTTATTTGTAAGTGTATCTACAATTACCATAGATCCATTTGGTCCAAATCCTTCGTAACGAAGCTCATCATAGTTTTCTTCTGAACCGCCTTTTGCTTTTTCAATTGCACGATCAATAATTGTTCTTGGTACATTGTATGTTTTCGCACGCTCTAATACAACTCTTAACGTTTGGTTTGATTCAGGATCTGGCTCGCCTTGTTTTGCTGCCACATAAATTTCACGTCCAAATTTCGCGTATATACGGCTTGTATTTGCATCTTTTGATGCTTTTTTGTCTTTAATGTTGTTCCATTTACGGCCCATACTTTCACTCTCTTTCTCGTTTTAAATCTACATAAAAATATTAATATGAAATATAATGTGTATTCAACACATTTTTAAAAGAAATATAAAAAGTTCACTTTTGATTCATATTACAGACATAATATAAATCATTATCATTTTGTTCTTTCGACAAGTTATATTATACATGAATTTTTACGTTTATTACGAATTTTAGCATCACATAATATAATTTAACAAAAAAGACTCTAACATTTCTGTTAGAGTCTTTTTACATCGTCGATACCGATTGTCCGGGCCGCACCGACACTCCCGAAGGAACACGATTTTGAGTCTTTCTAGGTGACATTTATATAGTTATATAGAGCGTTCCCCCTAAAATCCTTTATTTTAAAGTATTTTAAAAATTTTGATCTTCTTTAAACATGATGAATTAAAATGAAACGAAGCCAAAATGGAATCACAATAAATAACTGATACTTTTTACTTTCATTTCTCTCTTGATTAAAATTATCATATTTCATTTATTACTTTATTTCTCGCTAAACAATAAGAAAAAGGGAAAAATCACCACCACATCCCCCTAATTACTTTTTATTGCTGTATAATTAAAACAGGAAAATAATTTTGGAATTCAAAGATTTGAAGGATGGGGGAGAATTATGACACATTTACATGAAAAAAAAGCACATGGTCTTAAAGGGATAGGAGAAAAGCTAAACCCAACTATCTATCAAGTGAGATTCATGAAATTAGATGAACCAATTCAATTTGAGTCATTCCCTAAATTAAAGGAATTAGGGGAATGGTTGAGTACTTCAACGCAAATGTGGTCGTGCCACTCAACTATGTACAAGTACAACAGAGAAGAGTTTGAAAAGAATTTTTTAGAAATTACAAAGTTAACAGTTGATAATGTGCTAATATCTACTGGTGGTGTCGGATTTAACTTCATGTCACCAGGGTGGAGAGATTCTCTATAAAATGAAACACTAAAGGGATAAAAATGAATGTTCATTTTTATCCCTTTAGTGTTTCACAGTTTGCTTTAACTGTATAGCATGAGCTTTGATAGTATTAGTCCTTATTTTGTAGTACGATGAAAACACAAAAAAACTCTATACAATTAGTATAGAGCCTGATGTTACGTCGTTCTTGATACCGATGGTCGGGGTCGAACCGACACTCCCGAAGGAACACGATTTTGAGTCGTGCGCGTCTGCCAATTCCGCCACATCGGCACAATAATAAAGGCGGCAACCGGATTTGAACCGGTGATAAAGGTTTTGCAGACCTCTGCCTTACCACTTGGCTATGCCGCCATATTTAATTTAATTGGAGCGGAAGACGGGATTCGAACCCGCGACCCCAACCTTGGCAAGGTTGTATTCTACCACTGAACTACTTCCGCAAAAATGGCTGGGCTAGCTGGATTCGAACCAGCGCATGACGGAGTCAAAGTCCGTTGCCTTACCGCTTGGCTATAGCCCATCGAATTCTTACTTAATTATATGTAAGTATCAATTAGATTATTTGTAATTTTAAAAATAAAAATGGGGCGACTGATGGGAATCGAACCCACGAATGCCGGAGCCACAATCCGGTGCGTTAACCACTTCGCCACAACCGCCATGTTGTGTAAATGTATTTGGCAGGGGCAGTAGGAATCGAACCCACACTGGAGGTTTTGGAGACCTCAGTTCTACCTTTAAACTATGCCCCTATGTAAATGGTGGAGGGGGGCAGATTCGAACTGCCGAACCCGAAGGAGCGGATTTACAGTCCGCCGCGTTTAGCCACTTCGCTACCCCTCCGAAACTTACATGGTGCCGGCTAGAGGACTTGAACCCCCAACCTACTGATTACAAGTCAGTTGCTCTACCAATTGAGCTAAGCCGGCGTATTGTATTAAGATAAATGGTGGCTCGGGACGGAATCGAACCGCCGACACGAGGATTTTCAGTCCTCTGCTCTACCGACTGAGCTACCGAG
>NZ_JAEHBN010000104.1:0-235 GCF_016483605.1 Bacillus cereus group sp. N11 | reverse complement strand
CCCCCCCCCCCCCCCCCCCCCCCCCCCCCCCGCCCCCGCCCCCCCCGCGCCCCCCGCCCCGCCCGCCCCCCCCCCCCCGCCCCCCCCCCCCGCCCCCCGCCCCCCCCCCCCCCCCCCCCCGCCCCCCCCCCCCCCCCCCCCCCCCCCCCCCCCACCGCCCCCCCCCCCCGCCCCGCCCCCCCCCGCCCCCCCCCCCCCCCACCCCACCCCCCCCCCCCCCCCCACCCCCCCCCCC
>NZ_JAEHBN010000103.1:0-237 GCF_016483605.1 Bacillus cereus group sp. N11 | reverse complement strand
CTGCTTCGAACTTACACGGAAGCTCTTTCAACGTAGATTCTTGTTAGTATAAGAAATCAATCATTTCACCACCAAATTCAATTGGTTCCATATTGTTTAGCAATTCTTTATTACCATATAATACGCCGACACCTGTTGGTCCGCACATCTTATGAGCAGATAATGCGTAGAAATCACAGTTTAAATCTTGTACATCCACTTTCATATGAGTCTGTCTCTTATACACATCTGACGCTG
>NZ_JAEHBN010000102.1:0-238 GCF_016483605.1 Bacillus cereus group sp. N11 | reverse complement strand
TAACTAAAGCTGGTAACGAAATCACAGCTGGAAAAGTTGAATACCGCGTGGATAAAGCTGGTAACATCCCCGCTCCAAGCGGTAAAGTATCTTTCGCAGAGGCTAAACTAGTAGAAAACTTCAAAACACTTGCTGACACGCTACAAATCGCTAAGCCAGCTGCTGCATAATGTACTTACATGAAGAATGCAAGTGTTGCTGCTTCAATGGGACCTGGCGTACGCGGAGACGTTTCTAC
>NZ_JAEHBN010000101.1:0-238 GCF_016483605.1 Bacillus cereus group sp. N11 | reverse complement strand
ATGCATACGTTAAAGGTACTCATTGATCTGTTAATAAGCGAATTGTACCTAACGCAGCAAATGCTAAATCATCTGGATGCGGAAATAAAACAAGTACATGACTCTCCATAAGTTTCCCTCCTTCTTACTTAAATGGCGTTAAGCTTAACACAAGCGCTACCGCTACGCGACCTTGGTTATCATGCCCTGCTAGTAATAAACGCTCTAAATCGTCTACTTCCTGTCTCTTATACACATC
>NZ_JAEHBN010000100.1:0-239 GCF_016483605.1 Bacillus cereus group sp. N11 | reverse complement strand
CCCCGCCCGCCCTGGTCGCCCTTTAGGTCCTTTTGGTCCTGTTGCACCTGTGTTAGCTTGATCACCTTTTGGTCCTGGAGCGCCAGTTGGTCCAGTAGCACCTGTGTTACCTTGAATACCTTGAGGTCCAGTAGCGCCAGTAGCACCTGTAACTCAATCATTTACACAACAGCCCCTGGCGACAAAAACTCCAGGATATCACTCGGAGGACGGCGGAACAGTAAAACAAAAAGGGGGGG
>NZ_JAEHBN010000099.1:0-239 GCF_016483605.1 Bacillus cereus group sp. N11 | reverse complement strand
GCGCGCCCGCCGCCCCGCGTGGTGCTGTAGCTGCAGTAGACGGCTTACGGCCTGTGGTACGTGGTGGTGGAGTAGGTCATGTAGCTAAGTTAGCGCCCGTGTTACCTCGAGGTCCAGTAGGTCCAGTAGCACCGGTAGCTCCCGTGTAACACTCTGATACAGAACTTACACTACCCACGAAATCTCGCGTGTATATCTCGGGTGGCGACGTAGCCGTAAAACAAAAAGGGCGCGGGGGG
>NZ_JAEHBN010000098.1:0-240 GCF_016483605.1 Bacillus cereus group sp. N11 | reverse complement strand
CCCCCCCCCCCCTTTTTTTTTTTCAAGAAGTAGACTGCATACGATATCTAGTACTGTCTCGTGCGCTCGGAGTTGTGTATAAGAGACAGATAATGAACATGTAGCCAATATATAAAAATGATATGGCTTGCAAAACGACAAACAATGGATACTGTCTCTTATACAAATCTGAAGCTTCCGACGACTAGACGAGTGTAGATCACTGTGGTCGCAGTAAAATAAAAAAAAAAAATCGGGGGG
>NZ_JAEHBN010000097.1:0-240 GCF_016483605.1 Bacillus cereus group sp. N11 | reverse complement strand
CCCCCCCCCCCCGCCCCCCCCGAGCTCTGTCTCGTGGTCTCGCAGATGGGCCAGCCCGACCTGGGGTACCTTGCGCACCTTGAGGGCCGGTAGCCCCCGTGTTACCTTGACCGCCTTGAGGTCCGGTAGCGCCAGTAGCACCCGTGTTACCTAGAATACCTTGAGGGCCAGTGGCACCCGGAGCACCCGGCTTCCCTTGGAATCCGTGAGGGACAGTCGAACCAGAAGGCCCGGGGTTCC
>NZ_JAEHBN010000096.1:0-241 GCF_016483605.1 Bacillus cereus group sp. N11 | reverse complement strand
ATTAGCATCATTAACAATTAAAGAAACAAGAACAGCAAAAGCAAAGCGAGCAAAACATTTGTCGTGTCGAAGGAAATACAAGGTCATCAACCAATGGTAGTGGCGAAGGAAATACAAGGCCACCAAACAATGGTAGGGGCGAAGGAAATACAATGGCTCGAAACAATGCCTGCGGCGCCTGGAAAACAAAGTCGCGGGGGGAGGGGGGGGGGGGCGGGAGTACGGGGGGGGGGGGGGGGGG